>NZ_QHHV01000039.1:0-74194 GCF_003947245.1 Actinoplanes sp. ATCC 53533
TTCAACCGCCCGCCGACGATGTGCCGGCAGGAGTGACAGGACAACGTGTACAGCCACAGCATCACGACGTTGCCGACCAGGATGACGTTGCCCAGCCCGAAGCCGAACTCCTCGCCGGACCGGAACGCGATGACGGCGTCCCAGGTGTTGATCAACGAGATGATGCCGGCGGCGTAGAACGCGTACCGGTGCAGGTTCTGGAAGATCAGCGGGAACCGCGTCTCACCGGTGTACTTCTCGTGCGCGTCGGGCACGGCACAGGCCGGCGGCGACAGCCAGAAGGCGCGGTAGTACGCCTTGCGGTAGTAGTAACAGGTGAGGCGGAAGAGCAGCAGGAACGGCAGCGTGAGCGCCGCCTCCGGGACAAGCCAGAAGCTCGGCAGTGGAGTGCCGAACAAGGCCGACGCCGGCTCGCACCGGTCGGTGAGACACGGCGAGTAGAACGGGGTCAGATAGTGGTGCTCCTCCACGAAGTACCACTTGTGCATGAACACGCGGACGGTCGCGTAGATGACCCACGCGGACAACCCCACAAAGGTGATCAGCGGTGGAAACCACCACCGGTCCGTACGCAACGTCCTGGCCGCGATCGAGGCGCGTGAGCGCCCCGGATCCGGCTTCGTTGCCGTCGTCGTCATTGACTCTCCCTGACGGTGACCTGCAGCTGCCGGCGGGCGCGCCTGTTTGGGGTGTGCGTCCGCAATGTGTGGCACACGTTACAACGAAGGTCAGCTTCCTGCCCTAGTAAGGGAAGGCTTACCACGCGCTACAGGTCCGGCGCGGCAAGCCGGCGGATCGGACCGGCGCAGGCGGGGGGAGACCACCGGGCCAGCTGGTCGGCGAGCGAGACCCCCTCGCGGGGCGCGGGAGCGACGAAAAAGGCCGTGGTACGGGACTTGGTCTGCGCATCAAGAGCCTCGGCGAACGAGGTACGCGCATCAAGCAACTCCCGCCAGCCGTCGGACACCCGCTGCTCATCCAATCGGCCGACGTAGATGCGGCTGGCGGCGTTCTCATCTCGCACGGCGACGGCCCGGGCCTGCGGACTGGTGGTGGCGCCGGGCGGGACGAGCCGGTTGAGCCGGCCCTCGAGCTCAAGGCAGGCGCTGTCCCGCAACCGCCGATCCGCACGGGCATCGGCCGCATCATCCCGGAAGCCGGAAACGGCCCGCAGAACGGCGAGCCCACCGGCACAGAGCGCGATGACGACAATGGCGGCAGCCACCGCGACCCCGGCGACGAGCCGCCGCCGCTTGCGCCGCTTCCCCGCGTCGGCTCCTGCCCCGGCACCCGCACCTGACCCGGCGCCTGCGTCGGGACTCGCACCTGACCCGGCGCCCGCGTCGGGACTCGCACCCGCATCGGGATCTGTGCTTGCGTCCGGATCGGCACCCGCGCCGGGATCCGCATCCGTGGCCTCGGAAGCAGTCCTGGATCTGGGTTCGCCGCTGGTGCCGGGTGCGGGGCTCGATCCGGGCGTGGTGCTTGATCCGGGCCTAGGGATCGACCCGGTTGTGGTTCCCGACCAGGGCGTGGCGTCCGGGTCGGATGGGGTGTAGGAAGCGGAGCCCTCGCCGGGATCGGATCGCAGGGCATCGCGCCCGGCACCGGGCTGGAAACTCGGGTCGGGGACGGACGCGGAGCCGGCACCGGCCGGCGGGCCGGTGGTCGGCTCGTCCGCCGGGTCGGGCACCGCTCGACCGCCATCGGACTCCTGGTCACGTGGCCCGTCACTCCTCGATCCAGCGCTCACTGGCCCAGTGAAACACGCCGGTCAATGCCCCGCCCGCCGACGACGCTCACGGCGTCACGGGCCGACCGCCCATCCTCGGCCCGTAGGAGAAGATCTTGCGCCGCTATGGCCTGTGGGCGCTCGCGAGAAGCACCACGCATCCAGCAGACGGAAACCGCCCCCGGCCCCGCAGCCGGCGGCGACGCTCGTGACTCCTCAGCCGGAGGCCCGCTCAGCCGGAGGCGTTGCCGGTGAAGTTCCAGGACTTCAGGTGCAGGGCTGGGGCCGCGTAGCGGACTCCCGACCAGCGGTCTGGCAGCGCGATCGCCTCCGCGCCCACCCCCAGCACCGCGCCCGGCCCCAGGGCCTGCGGGTAGGACTGGGTGAAGCGCATGTTGCCCACCGCCGCCGTCACCTCGCCGTCCTCGACCAGCCAGACGCCGTTGCGGGTCAGGCCCGTGATGACCAGGCTCTTCTGGTCGAGCACCCGGGTGTACCAGAAGTCGGTGATCAGCAGGCCCCGGCGCACGCGGCTGACCAGGGCGCGGGCCGACGCCGCCGTCGGGCCCTCGCCGGTTTCCGGGGTGCTGTTGCCGGTCGGGTCCGGGGCCAGGCACAGGTTGGCGGCGATCGGGCCCCATGAGCGCGATGCGGCGCCGGCGTGGCCGGTGGACATCGCGCCCACCTCGGCGGCCGAGGTGCGGTCGTGGCTGACCGCGACGGTCGTGCCGTCTCCGACCAGGGGCAGGGTGCCGCGCGGGGTGCCCTCCAGGTCGAACGGCAGGGTCGCGCCCAGCGGCTCGTCGGTGATGGTCACGGCCTGGTCGAACTGCTGGGCGCCCAGCTCCGCGAACGACTGGTGCTGGGCGAACGCCTTGCCGTTGAAGCCGAAGCTCGCCAGATTGTCGAGGATGTCGGCGACCGCGGTGGGCTCCAGCACGACCTCGTAGTGGCCCGGTGGCAGCTCGATCGGGCGGCCACCGGCGCGGGCCTTCGCGGCCGCGCGGGTGCCCAGGGCGGCGCCGTCCAGCTCGGCCAGGCGGCCGGCGGCCCGCCGGGCCACGCCGTCCGCGCCGTCGAGGCGGGCGATGCCGTCCATCGCGGCCTCGGCGGCCCGGCCCTCGACGGCCTGGCCGGCTGTGTTTGCGAAGCCGCCCGAGGAATACGTCGTGCGGCAGAAGCCGGCCGTCTCCAGACCGCCGGCCGCCCGGACGAAGTCGCGGACGCGTTCGGCGCGCTCGCGCGGGCCGGCTGCGGCGGTCGCCTCGTCGAAGGCGGGGGCCGAGCGCAGCGGGGTGGGCGGGGTGAGGCCGGGCCAGGCCTGGTCGGGCGGGGAGAGCCGGGAGGCCGCGATCGTGCGCTCGACCAGGGACTGCAGGCCGGCCGCGTCGGTCACGGTGGTGGAGCCGCCGGCCGTCCGCCCGTCGACGTGCAGCCGCAGGCGCACGGTCGTGGTGGCGTCGGCGACGTTCTGGTGGATCGCCGAGTTGGCGAAGCGGGTCAGCGCCTCGGCGGAGTGGGCGGCGAGGACCTCGGCCTCGGCACCCGGGCCGGTCAGGCGCCGGGTCAGCTCGATGACCCGGGCCGCGAGATCGAGCTCGGCGCTCATGCCCATCCTCCGCTTCGCTGGTCGGGAACCTGCTCGTGACTGCTCAACCCCGCACCCCCACGCGAACTCCGGTGAACCGGGCCGGCGCGGCCGGGTGGCCCGTGTGCCCGATCTGACCAGGCTGGCCCTTGCCGCAATTCGGCGTGCCCCAGGCGACTGTCTCGGAGGACAGCATGTCCATCGACTGCCAGAACTTCGGGCCGATCCCGGTATATGTCGGGTTGCGCAGCATCCGCCCGCGCTTGCCGTTCTTGACCTCGTAGCCGATTTCGCAGCCGAACTGGAAGTTGAGCCGGCGGTCGTCGATCGACCAGGACCGGTTGATATCCATCAGCACGCCGTCGTCGGTGGCCGCGATGATCTCGTCCAGGGTGTGCGGGCCCGGCTCCAGGCCGACGTTGGTCATCCGGACCATCGGCAGCCGCGCCCAGCCGTCGGAGCGGACGCTGCCGGCATAGTCGAGCCCGGCCATCGCGGCCGAGTCGCGGCCGGCCAGCACGCCCACCCAGCGGCCGTTGCGCACCGCGTCGCGCTTGACCGCGGGCGAGCCCTCGTCGTCGTAGCCGAAGCTGCCCAGCGCACCCGGGATCGTCGGGTCGATGGTGATGTTCATCAGGTCGGAGCCGTATCGCAGGGTGCCGAGCTGGTCCAGGTCGAGCCAGGAGGTGCCGGCGAAGGCGGCCTCCCAGCCGAGGATGCGGTCGAGCTCGATGGCGTGCCCGACCGACTCGTGGATCTGCAGGGCGAGCTGCTCGCCGCCGAGGATCAGCGTGGTCTCGCCGGACGGGCAGAGCGGGGCGGTCAGCAGCGCCCGCGCCTCGTCGGCCATCCGGGCGGCGTTGTCGGTCAGGGCCAGCTCGTCGACCAGCTCCCAGCCGCGGGTGCCATACTGCCCGCGGTGGGATGGCCAGGAGCGGCGCTGAATCTCGCCGTCACCGTACGCGCTCGCGGTGATGCCCGCGCCGCACTCGCGGATGTGCTGGTCGATGCGGTGGCCGTCGCTGGAGGCGAACCACTTGCGGGTGTCCCAGATCTGGTAGATGCCCTCGGCCAGGTCGGCGCCCGCCGCTCGGGCCGCCGCGGTGGCGGCGACCAGCAGGTCACCCTTGACCGACAGCGGCACCGACAGCGGATCGATCTCGCATTGGCTGGCCCAGCTCGCCCTGCCGGCGCCGGTCGGGACGAGGTCGATCGCCGGGCCCGGCACCATGGCGCTCGCGGCGGCGATCTCGGCGGCCCGCCGGCCGGCCGCACGGGCGGCGGCGTCGGAGAGGTCGGGCACGGCGTAGAAGCCCCAGCTGGAGCCGACCAGCGCGCGCACTCCGATGCCCGCGCTCTCGTCGGAACTGAGGTCTTCGACCTCGCCGTCCCGGGCGCTCATCGTCTCGGTGCGGCGCACCATCACCCGTGCGTCCGCATATCGGGCCCCGGCGTCCAGGGCGGCCTGGACCGCCGTGCCCGCCTCGTCGAAGTGATCCACGCTCATGTCCGAGACCCTAGGCGACCCCACCGACATTCTCTGCCCGGCCCGGTCGGCTGCCGCCGCCATAGACCTCACATCCAGGCGGGTCCCGCCGACCATAGGGCCATGGGAAACGGGGAATGCCGATGAACCGCCTGCCGGTGCCGGTGTCGCCGTACGGTCCATTCGCGAGCCTGGCGCTGCACGTGCACGACCTGACCATCCGGGGTCACCACACGGAGACCTTGCTCGCCGCCGACGCGGCGGAAGCGATCACGCTGATCCTCGGCGACCACCGCACCCACCGGGTGAGCCGGCTGGGCCGGATGTACGCCCTCAGCGCCCTCGGCCGGCTCGACGAGGCCCTGAGCATCGCCGAGGAGCTGGCCGCCGACCGGGCCGTGCTGGGCGGTCCCCGGACCACCGATGCCAAGATCATGGCGGACAGTGCCGAGGTGCTGATCCACCTGGGCCGCATCGACGACGGCCTGCACTACGTGGCCCGGGCGATGGCCCTGCTGGACGTGGCTCCGCGCACGGGCATCCGCTACTTCTCCGCGATGGCCTCGCTGGGCGAGGCGGCCCGCTCCGCCGAGCTGTTCGAGCTGGCCGACGACGCCATGCGGCTGGCGCTGGCGTCGTTCGAGTCACCCGACGAGCTGTACCGCTCGTCGGCGGAGCTGCAGCACGCCGAGATGTGGCTGGAGTGGGCGCTGCGGCTGGAGCAGGTCGACCGCGTCGAGGAAGCGGCGGTCCTGATCGACAAGAGCGTGGCGCTGCTGGAGTACTGGGTCGTCCGGGGCATCGACTCACCGGTCGGGATGGCCCTGCTGGCGGTCGGCTACGCCAAGAGCGGCCGGACCGACGAGGCCTTCGCACTGGTCGACAACCTGCTGCTGGACATGCGGGCGGCCGGCCAGCAGCACGAGGCCCGGCTGCTGCACCTCGCCCACGGCGTCGCCCTGCGTGCCACGGGCGAGCTGCGCGCGGCGCGCCGCGAGTTCCGGGCCGCGGCGGAACTCGCGGTGCTGACCTCCCAGCGGCTGCTGCTGCGGTACGAGCTGGCGATCACCGCGGTGGCGGAGTTCCCGGGCGAGGCCACGTGGACGATGCTCGAGTCGCTGCGTACCCATGTCCAGGCGCTGTGGCAGCTGCGGATGGACCGGCGCACGATGCTGCGGCAAGCCTACCGCCGGGTGGAGTTGGAGGCCGCGCGGACGACGGCTGACCTGGCCGCCAGCTCGGACGCGCTGACCGGGCTGGGCAACCGCCGGATGTTCGACCGCCGGATCGACACGGTCGCGGACGGCGGCTCCCTGCTGCTGATCGACGTGGACCGCTTCAAGGACATCAACGACCGCTTCTCGCACGGCGTCGGCGACCGGGTGCTGGGCGAGATCGCGGCGGTGCTGCGCTCGCACTGCCGGCACGACGAGGTCGCGATCCGCTTCGGCGGGGACGAGTTCGCGATGTTCCTGACCACCGGCGAGGACGAGGCCCGGCAGATCGCCGAGCGGATCCGCCGGGTGATCCTGGCCCGGGACTGGAGCACGATCGCGCCGGGCCTGACGGTGACGCTGAGCATGGGCCTGGCTGCCTGCCAGAGCGGCGAACGGGGCCGCGACCTCTATGACCGCGCGGACGCCCGCCTCTACACCGCCAAAAGAGCCGGCCGAAACCAGCTGGCCGCAGCCTAAGGATGGCGAGGCAGGAGGTCCTCGGGCGCGATGGCCGCCACCACCGGCTCGGTGATGAGCAACACCTCGCCGGGTTTGGTCACGGAACGTTCCAGGTAGTGGCCGCCGGCGAGGTCGTAGAGATGGAGCGCCTGCGTCTCCTGCTCGACCAGCAGATACCAGGGGATTCCCGCAGCCGCGTAGTAGTGCATCTTGAGCACCTTGTCGGTCGACGCGTTGGACGGCGAGACGATCTCGCAAACCAGCAGGACGTCCTCGGCGTTGATCACTGGGAGATCGAGGTCGATGTCGGTCGTGATGACAAGGTCGGGGATCGGGATGCGGCCGGGCTGCAGCCGCACGTTGACCGCTTCCAGCACCCTCAGGCCCGCATTCGAGGCACCCGGGTCGAGCAGGTTGGCCAGCCGGCGGGAAATAGTCTGGTGCCGGGGGGTCGGCGCGGGGGTCACGTACAAGCTCCCGTCGAATAGTTCGACGCGCTCGGAGGTCTCGCCGAGCGCGAAGAACTCCTCCTCTGTCATCGGCGATCCCCGGCCGAAGATGGCGGACGTCATGGCCCGAGTTTCCCACATCGAGCCATGATCAGGCTGGTCAGAGATCCAGGCCGGTGACCCGGACGAGCTGCATCACCGACTGCTCGACGTAGCCCTGCGCCGACAGCATGTTGCTGTGCAGCAGGCCGCGCTCCGGCTCCGCCACCAGGTAACAGGGGATTCGCGCCTGGGCGTACGCGTGCATCTTCAGCGTCCAGTCCACCGTCGCGCTCGCCGGGGACGTGATCTCGCAGACCAGCCGGACCGACTGCGCCTCCACCAGCGGCTGGTCCAGGTCGATCGCGCCCGCGATGATCAGGTCCGGGACCGCGATCCGGCCCGGGCCCAGGCGCACCGGCACGCCGGAGATCACGGTCAGGTCCGTGCGGTTCGCCCGCAGCGCGTTCGCCAGGGCGTTCAGGATGAGCTGGTGCCGCGGCGTGTCCCTGGGGCATGTCAGCACGCCTCCGTCCCACAGCTCCGTGCGCGCCGACGTCTCGCCGAACTGGAGATAGTCGGACTCGGTCGTCGCCAGGGCTTCCATGGGCAGGCTGCGGCCGATCAGGGCTGACGTCATCAGATGCCTTTCGTGGAAACCCCGGCTTCAGCCGTGGGGAAGAAAACGGAAATTCCTGCCGAGCAGGTCAGAGATATAAAGCCGATCCGCCGTCAACGTGGATGGGTGTCACCCACGACGCCCGCCAGTGGGCCGCCCGCGTGGTCGCCGGCCACCACCTGATCGCGGTGGAGGACTTCAAGCCGAGGTTCCTGGCCAAGTCGTCCCGGATGGCCCGTAAGGCGGCCGACGCCGCCATCGGGGCGGGTAAACGTGAATTGATCTACCGGGGTGTGCGGGCGGGCCGGAAGGTGGTGTTGGTGCCGCCCGCCTACACCACGATGACCTGCTCCGGGTGCGGAACGAGAGCCAAGGAACGCCTCGGGTTGGGTATCAGGATCTTCGAGTGCGCGGCCTGCGGTTACACCGCTGATCGGGACCTCAACGCCGCGAGGACGATCCTCGCCACGGCAGAGCGTGTCCGTGCCAGTGCTGACGACGTCAGACATGCGATCGCCTCCTTCCGGGACGGTGGATCGGATGCGGTCCGAGCTGGAAATCCCCCGGACTCATCCGTGGGGAAGCGTTAAGCACACTCCCGGACGTATGCGAGTTCTGCGGACAGGTCCCCGTGTGGGGAGATCAGGAGCGCCGCCGGCGGGGTGACGCTGTGGTGTTCGTAGATGTCGGAGTTGTCGGCGCGGCTGCCCAGGTAGCGCTCGGCGGCCGCGGGCGGCAGCTCGGTCCAGTCGGTGACCGGGTCGCGGGCGACGCCGCAGCGGAACAGCTCCGGGCGACGGGTCAGGGCCAGCGCCGCGAGCCAGCCCCCGAGGCCGGTGCCGCGGACGGCGACCCGGTCCAGGTCCAGGTCGGGGTGTTTGCCGGTGAGGGCGTGCAGCGCGTCGATCTGGTCGGTCAGCGCCACGTCGGCCAGCCTGCGGTAGACCACCTTGGAGAAGCTGGGCGTCACTCCGGGCGTACCCCTGGTGTCGACGCTGACCACGACGAAGCCGGCGTCGGCCCACCATTGCCGGTCCTGCCAGGCGGCCGGGTCGGCCACCACCTGCTGGTGGCCCGGTCCCGCGCCCAGTTCCAGCAGCACCGGCAGCCGGGTGCCGGTGACGTGGCCGGACGGATACAGCACGGCCGCCGGCAGCCGGCGGTCGGTGACCCGCTCCAGGATCGGCTTCGGTTGGAACGGCAGCGGCGCCGCCAGCGAGGGCAGGGTCAGCACGCCGGCCGCGCCGCGGGAGACCGTCAGGTCGAGGATCAGCACGTCGCCGCCGACCGTGGCGGTGTGCCAGCCCGGCGCGGCGGTGAGCCGGCGGGCGCTCGTGCCGCCCCCGCCCAGGGCCGTGCGCACCGCGAAGACGTGCTGCTCGGACGGTTCGCCGTCGGTGCCCTCGACGATCAGCTCCGGGCCGCCGGACTGGCGCGGCAGCACTCCCGCGACCCGGCGCACGTAGAGACCGGGCGGGGTGATCAGGCTGCCGTCGGCGAACAGGCAGCGGGCGTCGAAGCCGTCGTGGGCCAGCTCGCCGCCGACCAGGATGCGGCCGTCCGGCAGCTGCCGGGGAGTCCCGGGTACGGGCTCCACCCAGCGCGCGTCCGCCAACTCGGCGTGCACCTGGGTCTCCCCGGTACGCGGGTCCACCGAGAGCACCAGGCCGTGCTGCTGGGTCCGGCGCAGCACGGTGATCAGGGCGTTGCCCGTGCCCCGCCAGCGCACGTCGACCAGGTACGGGTACGTCTCGCGGTCCCAGTGCACGTCGACCCAGCCGCCGTACAGGTCGAGCAGGTGCAGGCTCGACGACGTGCCGGCGCCGCGTACGGCCAGGATCTGGGTCCCGTCCGGGGCCCACCACCAGCCGCGGTCCCGGCCGAACTCGGCTGCCACCGGCTCGGCCACACCCCACGACACGCCGCTGCCCGGCTCCCCGGCCAGCAGCTGATCGTCACCGGCAGTGACGACCCGCAGGCAGCCGTCGGCGGTGACATAGCCGATGTGCCGGCCCGTAGGATCCGGCCGGGGAGCCAGCACCGGCGCGGCCGTGGCGATCGGTCCCACCGCCGAGGAACACAGCTGCCCCTCGTGCGCCCAGGCCAGGACGTCGAGCGACGCGGAGCCGGCGTAGGAGTCCACCGGCCCCGGCGTGATCTCGGTGAGGGCGGCGGTGGCCACGTTGAGCACCCACAACGCCGGTGCGGGGTCGCGCGGCCCGGCCGAGCGCAGGAAGGCGACCCGCGCGCCGTCGTCACCGACCGTCAAGGCGTGCGGGGCGCCGAAGCGGAACCGGCCGGTGCGGTTCGCGAGCTCGGGATACTCCACGCCGAACAGCATCGCTGATCACCCGCCCCTTCCGCCCGGCAAACCGCACACGCGGAGCCGGACGGCGCTCGCGCGTAGAGTGGCGCGCGTGACGAATGCCCTGCCCGCACGCCGCCTCATGCTCGTGCACGCCCACCCCGACGACGAGGTCACCGGCACCGGCGCCACCATGGCCCGGTATGCCGCCGAGGGTGCCTCGGTGACCCTGGTGACCTGCACCTTGGGGGAGGAGGGCGAGATCCACGTGCCCGCGCTGGCCCAGCTCGAGGCGCGCCAGGCCGATCAGCTCGGCGGCTGGCGGATCGTCGAGCTGGAGCGGGCCTGCGCCGCGCTCGGCGTCACCGACCACCGCTTTCTCGGCGGGGCGGGCCGCTACCGCGACTCGGGGATGATGGGACTGGAGACCAATGACCACCCCCGGGCGTTCTGGCGGGCCGACCTCGAGGAGGCGGCCCGGCAGTGCCTGGAGATCATGCGGGAGGTACGCCCGCAGGTGCTCATCACGTACGACGAGAACGGCTTCTACGGCCATCCGGACCACATCCAGGCCCACCGGGTCGCGATGCGCGCGGCGGAACTGGCCGACGCCGAGGGCTTCGGGCCGGAGAAGATCTACTGGACCGCCATGCCGCTGAGCGTTCTCGAAGGTGGCATGGCGGCGTTCAAGGGCATGGACGACAACCCCTTCGCCGACGTGGAGAACGTCGAGGACCTGCCGTTCGGTCACCCGGACGACGAGATCGCCGCCCGGATCGACGGCACGGACTTCTACGAGCGGAAGGAGGCCGCGATGCGGGCGCACGCCACCCAGATCCCGGACAACTCCTGGCTGTACGGCATCGCCGGCGACTTCGGCGGGGAGTTCATGGGCGTCGAATACTTCACCCTGGTCAAGGGCGAGCGTGGCGAGGTGAACGGCCCGCACAAGTGGGAGGACGACCTGTTCAGCAACGTGGCGGGGCGATGACGCTGGAGGCGCCCCCGGTCGCCGCGCCGGTCGAAGAGCCGCCACCGGGGCCGCCCAGCCGCGCGCTGGAGCTCGCGGTGCGCACCGCCGGCGCGCTCATCGCCGTGCTGGCCGCGGTGCTCACCGCTTTCCTGGAGATATTCCTGTCCCCGCTGCGGATCGGCGGCGTGCCGATCGGCGTCGCGGTGCCGGCGGCGGTGGTGGCCAACGTGGCGATCTCCTGGTTCGCCGTGACCACGGTGGGCCGGCGCTGGGCGCTGGCGCCGCCCTGGGCGGTGTGGACGCTGATCATGTTCTTCGCGGCGGGGCTCCGGACCACCGAGGGCGACTACCTGATCAGCGGCGACGACTGGGTCGCGCTGGTGACGATCCTGGTGGGCAGCCTGACCTTCGCCGGGTACACGTACCGGATGATCTTGAAATCGCCGGCTGTCACAAAGCGGTGACGAACGCTCGTGGCGTTGGCCGGTGCGGAGCCCTGGCCTGCACACTTGCGCCGTGTTCGCCTCTGAGACCCGGGCCGGCCAGGCCGCCGCGCCGGTGATCCCGCCGCCCGCCGACGGACCGGTCAACCGCAAGCGTGCCGTCGCGGTCGGCACGGTGGCCGCCGTCTTGATCGCCGGGGCGGGCGCGGTCGCCTGGGCGTACATCGGAGACGTTCCCCGCGGCACCAAGATCCTCGGCGTCGATCTCGGCGGCCGGTCCCGCAGCGACGCCGAGCGAAGGCTGACCGACGCGGTGGGCCCGCGCACCGGCGACCCGGTGGCCGTCGACCTCGCCGGGGAGCGGTTCTCGATCGAGGCCGCCGACATCGCGCTGCGGCTCGACGTCGGCCGCAGCATCGGCAAGGCGATCAAGGGCAGCCCGAGGCTGGCCGGGGAGCGCACGGTCCTGCCGGTGATCGAGCTGGACGAGGCGAAGCTGGAGCGGACGCTGCGGGGCCGCCTCGATCCGAGGAAGATCACGCTGAAGCGGCCCGGCATCGCCTACACCGGGCTGACGCCGCGGCCCACCTATCCGGCCGCCGGGCAGGGACTGGACGTGGCCGCCGCCGCGACCACGGTCCGGCAGGCCTGGCTGGTCGGCGGCGTCGCCACGATCGGTCTTGTCACCAAGCCGCCGGAGACCACCCGGGAGCAGGTCGACGCGCTGGTGGCGGACCTGGCCACCCCGGCCGTCGCGGCGCCGGTCACCGTGACCGTGGGGGACGAATCGCTGGTCCTGACCCCGAAGGCGATCGCTCGAGGACTGGTCTTCCGCTCCGACGACGACGGGCTGCTGACCCCCGCGATCGACGGCGACAAGCTGCACGCCGCCGCGGCCGAGGAGTTCGCCGCGGTGGAGGAGGAGCCGGAACAGGCGACGATCACCCTCGCCGACGGCAGGCCGAAGATCGTGGCCGACAGCCCGGGCGACATGGTCGATCTCGCCAAGCTCGGGCCGGCCCTGCTGGCCGTGCTGGGCAACCCCGCGCCCCGCTCGGTCGAGGCGGTGCTCTCCGCGCGGGAGGCGGCGACCACCGAGGCCGACCTGGCCAAGCTCGGGGTCAAGGAGAAGGTGTCGACGTTCACCACGTACTTCACCGGCGGCAAGAGCTCGCCGCGCAGCCAGAACATCATGACCGTGGCCCGGGCCGTCGACGGCGCGGTGGTGCCGCCGGGCGCGACGTTCTCGCTGAACAAGCACACCGGAGATCGTGACTACGCGGCCGGCTATCAGGACGCGCCGGTCATCGTCGGCGGCAAGCTCGAACCGGGCGTCGGCGGCGGGGCCTCGCAGTTCACCACGACGCTGTTCAACGCCGCGTACTACGCGGGGCTCCAGGACGTCGAGCACAAGCCGCACTCGTTCTACTTCTCCCGCTATCCGGCGGTGATCGAGTCGACGATCTTCTACCCGACGCTCGATCTGAAGTTCAAGAACACCACGCCGTACGGGGTCCTGATCGACACCTCGTACACCGGCAGGTCGGTGACGGTCGCGCTGTGGAGCACCAAGGTCTACGACAGCGTGCGGACCATACGCAGCCCTCGCCGCGGCATCACCTCGCCGCCGACGGTGTATCGCGAGCCCGGCCCGAAGTGCATCGCCAGCAGCGGACTCCCAGGTTTCACCCAGGACGCATGGCGCGTCATCCGCAAGGATGGCAAGGAGATCGAGCGCGAGAAGTTCACCTGGCGCTACGATCCCGAGCCTAGATTCATCTGCGGCGCGAAGCCGTAGTACGTCCGGGGAGGACGCAATGAGGCAGCGCTGGGTGTCGATCGCTCTGTTGGCCGCGGGTCTGTTCGCCATCAACGTGATCGCACGGCTGGTGATCCGCATCGGTTTCAACGACAACGAAACGGCCCAGAACAGGGTCTCCATCGTCATGTTCGCCGTGATCGGCGTCGTGCTGGCGATCATCACCTTCGTCCGGGCCCAGCGGGTCCCCCCGAGCAGCTGGCTGCCGGAGCTGGGGGCCGCGGCGATCGGCGGCATGCTGCTGACCATCCTGGTCGGCCCGTTCGTCAGCGGCGACGGGCCGTTCTCCGGCGGCGCCGGAAACTTCTTCTCCCAGGTGTGGCTCTACGGCGGCTTCGCCATCGTGGGCACGCTGCTCGGCTACTGGATCGCCACCATGCTGGGCCGCGACTACCGCTCCAAGTCGCTGGCGGCCTTCGCCCGGGCCAAGACGAGCAAGCCGCGCCGGGTGGTCCGTCGCTGACTCCCTCATCTTGAGGCTCCGGCCGTCGATGAGAGTGGGCATGCGAGAGCACAGGAACCCGGCATTCCGGTCCTGGCTGTGGTACGCCGGGCTCGGCGGCGTGGCCCTGGTGGGCTACGTCGTGCTGGCGCACGCCGCGGTGCCGGCGATCGTGCCGGTGCTCTGGTACACGGCGATCAGCGCGTCCGGCGCCGTCGCGCTGGTGCTCGGCGCCCGCCTGCACCGCCCCGCGCGCCGCCTGCCGTGGTATCTGCTGGCCGGCGGCCAGGCCCTGTACGCGGCCGCGGACTTCTGCTTCTACCTGATGCGGTCGGTCTACGGCATCGACCAGTACCCGTCCTACGACGACCTGCTGTACCTGGCGTCGTACCCGATGCTCGCCGCCGGCGTGGTCGCGTTCGTCCGGGCGCGCACCCCGTCGTGGGACCTGCCCGCCCTGCTCGACTCGCTGATCGTGACGATCGTGGCGGCGCTGCTGCTGTGGGTGTACGTGATCAGCGAGGTCGCCGGGGCGGCCGGGGACACCATGCTCGCCCGGTCGGTGTCGGTCGCCTACCCCTCGATGGACCTGCTGCTGATCACCGTGGCGCTGCGCCTGTCCATGGGACCGGGGGCCCGCAGCGTCTCGTTCCGGCTGCTCCTCGGCGCGATCTTCACCATGTTCGCGGCCGACGTCGGCTACGGCTACCTCGAGCTGAACGACGCCTACGTGCCCGGTGGGATCCTCGAAGTGCTGTGGCTGCTGGTCGTGCTCGGCCTCGGCGCGGCGGCCCTGCACCCCTCGATGGCCGCCATGACCGAGCCGTCGCCGGTGGCCGGGCCGCAGCTGAGCCCGGCCCGCCTGACGCTGCTCACCTCCGCGTCCTTCACCGCCCCGATCCTGCTGCTCGTGCAGCACCTGAGCGGCTCGGAGGAGAACGTCGTCGCCGGGGCGATCGCCTGCATGCTGTTGTTCTCGCTGACCCTGGCGCGGATGGCCGTCCTCACCTTCGCGCACCGCCGGATGGCCGACACCGACGTGCTGACCGGGCTGCGCAACCGCCGGTCCTTCACCGAGGCCCTCGCCGCCTACGGCGGTCCAGACGCCGCGAAGCGTCCCGGGCTGAGCCTGCTGCTGCTCGACATCGATCACTTCAAGCGGATCAACGACACGTACGGCCACGACGGCGGCGACCGGGTGCTGGCCACCGTCGCCGCGCTGCTGCGTGGCTGCGTACGGGACGGGGACATCGTGGCCCGCTACGGCGGTGAGGAATTCGCCGTCCTGGCGCCGGGGCTGTCCGCAGCCGAGCTGGAGGGATTCGCCGACCGGGTCAGGCAGACCGTCGCCGCCATGCCTATCCCGGTCGCGGCGGGGGCCACGGCGACGGTGACGGTCTCCGTCGGCGGCGTCCGCCGGGAGGATGCGGCCGAGGCGCCGGGCGCCGTGCTCTCCCATGCGGACCGGCGGCTCTATGCTGCGAAGAATGCGGGCCGTAATCGCGCGGTCACGACCGACGCCGAGCCCTTCACGCCGCCGGCGGCGCGCTCGCTGCTGCCCGTGCGACCGGGTTGACCGGCAACGGCCCCTCGCGGGTCAGGTAGGTGTGATGCGTGCTGAAGCCCAGACTCCGGTAGAGCGCGACGGCGGCGGTGTTGCGCTCCTCCACCTGCAGATAGGCGCGGACCGCGCCGCGCTGGATCGCCCACTGGGCCACCGCCCGCAGCACGTGCCGGCCCAGGCCGCGCCGGCGGGCGGCGGGGTCGGTCTGCAGCAGCGAGACGCCGAGCCAGCGGCCCGGCGCGGGGCCGGTCACCGCCCCGCGGGCGACCGCGAGCAGGTTGCCGTCCTCATCCTGCACGGAGGCGAAGACCACATCCGGTACGGCGGTGAGAATGTGCCTTGCGGCGGCGGGCAGATCGCCCTTGTGTGCCGAGACCATGGTCAGCCAGGCGTCTGTGGGGGAGTCGGCGAGCTCGACCGGCGGCAGGTCCCGCCGGGCCGCGATGTCGGTGACCAGCGACTGCACCGCGCCGGTCTGCACGAGCGTCAACGGCCGCGCGGTCCAGCCGCGGGCGTCGAGGGCGGCGTTGACCGGGGCGGCCAGCGGCATCGGCGTGTTGATCAGGGCCTGCTGGCCCTTGGCCGCATACCACTGCTCGACGGCGTCGATGGCGGCATCGAGCGTGCGGTCCGGGTCGCCGACCGCGAGCGCCGCGTTGGCCCGGCCGGTCCAGTTTTCCGCCGCGCGCAGGATCCAGCCGCCGAGGCGGGCCTGGGTCGGTGCCGGCCAGGCGTCGTTCGCCGCCAGCTCGAGGGCGATCACGTCGGCCGCGGGGGGACGGCGGGCGGCCGGCACCCGCTTGGCGCGGTGCACCTCCCGCAGCGGTACGCGCAGCGGGCCCTTGGCCGTGAGGAGAGTGAGCTCCGTCTCGGTCAGCTCGACGAGCTCGCCCAGCGCGTCCGTGAAAATTGGGCGATCCTGAGAAACGCCTACAATTCGGCGAACGACAACCCGGTGTCCCACATCCTGCCGTCGGAGCACGTGCCACCTCCTCCCGGCGAGATACTAGGCTCTGCCCGTATCGCTGCGGTGTCCCGCGGCGTGGCTCTGGAAGGGAAAGACCGTGACCTACATCATCGCTGAGCCCTGCGTCGATGTGCTCGACAAGGCATGCATCGAAGAATGCCCGGTTGACTGCATCTACGAGGGCAACCGGATGCTCTACATCCACCCCGATGAGTGTGTCGACTGCGGAGCCTGTGAGCCGGTCTGCCCGGTGGAGGCCATCTTCTACGAGGATGACGTCCCGGAGCAGTGGAAGGATTACACCAACGCGAACTACGAGTTCTTCGAGGACCTCGGTTCGCCCGGCGGCGCCTCCAAGGTCGGCAAGATCGACAAAGACACCCCGTTCGTGACGGCGCAGCCGCCGCGCGGGGACGCGCACTGACCGTGCTGTCAGCCTCGCTGCCCGATTTCCCCTGGGACCTGCTGCAGCCCGCCAAGCGGGTCGCGGCGGCGCACCCGGACGGCATCGTGGACCTGTCGATCGGCACCCCGGTCGACCCGGTCCCGGCGCTGATTCAGGCGGCGCTGGCCGAGGCCACCGACGCGCCCGGCTATCCGCTCACGGCCGGCACCCCCGCGTTGCGTGCCGCGATCTCCGGCTGGCTGGCGCGTAACTGCGACGCGTCCGGCACCCTCGGCGTGCTGCCGACCATCGGCTCCAAGGAGCTGGTGGCCTGGCTGCCGACGCTGCTGGGGGTCGGGCGCGGTGACGTCGTGGTGATCCCGCAGGTCTGCTACCCGACGTACGAGGTCGGGGTGCGGCTGGCCGGCGCCGAGGTGGTCCGGTCCGACTCGCTGCTCGCGCTGGGCCCCGATCCGCGGGTCAAGCTCGTCTGGATCAACTCGCCGTCGAATCCGACCGGCCGCGTGCTCCCGGTCGATCACCTGCGCAAGGTGGTCGACTGGGCGCGCGAGCGCGGGGCGATCGTGGTCAGCGACGAGTGCTACCTGACGCTGGGCTGGGACGAGACGCCGGTGTCGGTGCTCTCGGACGCGGTCTGCGGCGGCGATTACACCGGCGTCATCTCCGTGCACTCGCTGTCCAAGCGGTCCAACCTGGCGGGCTACCGGGCCGGCTTCCTCGGCGGCGACCCGGCGCTCATCGCCGAGCTGCTGGCGGTCCGCAAGCACGCCGGCATGATCGTGCCCGCCCCGGTGCAGGCGGCGATGGTGGCCGCGCTCGGCGACGAGTCGCACGTGACGGCCCAGCGGGTGCTATACGCGGCCCGTCGGGAGGCGCTGCGGGAAGCACTGGGAAAGGCCGGGTTCGCCATCGAGCACTCGGCCGCCGGGCTCTACCTCTGGTCGACCCGCGACGAGGACTGCTGGACGACAGTGGACTGGCTCGCCCAGCGCGGCATCCTGGCGGCGCCCGGCGCGTTCTACGGCCCGGCCGCGGCCCGGCACGTCCGGATCGCCCTGACCGCCACCGACGAACGCGTAGCCGCGGCGGTCACCCGCCTCACCGCCTGATCGCCCACTGACCGCCTCCCACCTGCGAAGATCGACAATCCGCGGGGTCCCCGGACATCGCTCGGGGTCGCTACGCTCGGTGCGTTGTGACGACGCGGCTACGGGGAGGCTGTCGTGGGCGATCCCGGCATCAATGTGGAAACGGGCGGGCTGACCAGGTTCGCCGCCGACGTCCGCGCGGACGTCGACTACGTCACCGAGCCGGCCGTGGGCCGAGCCACCATGCCGCTCAGCAGCGTGCCGTTCGGGGCGCAGAACGCGAGCGGCGCCGTCCACGCCGCCAAGCAGCGGTACGCCCGCAGCCTGAACGCGTCGACGCGAAACCTCAGCAACTTCCTGGCCGCCGCCCGGCTGCTCGCCGCCGCGGCGGAGAAGGTGGCCGCCGAGTTCGACGCCAGCGACGCCCGCTCGGCCGACGGCACCAGGCGGGTCGAGCAGGCCCTGTGGGCAGCCGCCGAGGAGGCACGCCTCGCCCGGCTCGCCGCCGAACAGGCCGCCGCCGGCCCGCGGCGCCCGGGCAGGGCGGTGGGGATGTGAGCGAGCCGGTGCTGACCAGCAGCTGGTGCACGGCCTGGGGGTCGTACAACACGCCCCGGCTGTGGGCGATGGTCAAGGACGAGGACGACCCGGAGGCCTGGCGCCAGGTCGCCGCCTGGGGCGCGATCTCGGGCGCCGTGAAAGACCAGCGGTCCCTGCTGCTCAAGGCCCGCGAGGCGCTGGTGGCCGCGTGGCCGCCGGAACAGAACAAATCGTCGGAGGCCTTCGTCCGTGAGGTCGACGAGCTGATCGGCCGGATGGACGCGGCCCGGTCGGAGGCCGACGACACGTCGACCGGGCTGGCGAACATCCTCGAGGCGCTGCGCCAGGCGAAGAACAACATCCGGCCGCTCTGGGAGCAGTACAAGGACAAGAGCGACGACCTGATCCCGGCGTGGTGGGACAACGCCGAGGACGAGCTGGACCAGCAGGCCCGGGCCCACATGCTCACGGCCGAGCAGATCGTGCAGGACAACGTCGCCCGGCTGCGCATCCCCGATCCGTACGCCCTGCAACCGGCGGACCCGCACTTCCAGCCGGCGCCCCTGGCGGACGGCGGCGGCCCGGGCAGCGGGTTGCCGGATGCCGCGGGCGGGGGCGACTCGGCCGGTGGACGCGCCGGCAGCGGGGTGACCGTGCCGGTGCCGCACGATCCGGTCCCGCCGCTGCCCGGCCGGGAGCCGACCGTCCCTTCCGGAGCTGATGCCGGTGGCGGCGGATCGACCGGCGGCGGATCGACCAGTGGCGGTGGCGGTGCCGGGGTGGGCGGCGGTCCCGGTCTTGCCGGGATCATCAACCCGCCGGTGGTCACTCCGCCCCCGGTCACCTCACCGCCCGGTGGAGGCGCGTTTCCTCCCGGTGCGTTTCCTCCCGGTGCGTTTCCTCCTGGTGCGTTTCCTCCTGGTGCGTTTCCTCCCGATGGCGGCGTGCCGGGCATCGTGCCTTCGATAGTCGGTCCTGGTCCTGGTCCTGGTCTTGGTGCTGGCGGTTCTGGTGCTGGCGGTTCTGGTGCCGGTGGCACGGGACCGGGCGGGATGGGTGGGTCACGGCGGGGTGGCTCCGGCGGGTCGGGCGGCACCGGCGCGGATGGAGCCGAGCCCCGGCCGCGCGGCGCCGGCACCGGTGGTGGCACCGGCGCCGGCGGTGGTGGTGGCGGCGGAACGGGCGGTCTCGGTGCCGGCGGTTTCGGCGGGGTGGGCCGGGGCGCGCGATCGGGTGCCAGCCGGGAGGCTACGGGTCGCGCACGTGGTGGCACGTTCCGGGACGGCGTTGTCGGCGGCAGTGCTGTCCAGGGCGCCGCGGGTCGTGGCGCCGAACTGGTCCGGCCACCCCGGCCGTCCTGGCTGCCGGACGAGCCCGTCGGTGCGGCTCGCACGGCGGGCACGCTGGGTATGCCGGGTGGCGCGCGTGGCGGTCGTCGCCTGGGTGCCGGCGAGCAGCGGCCGTTGGGCCCGGGCAACCCGTGGGAGGTCGCGACGGGAGTGGATCCGGTGATCGAGCCCGGTCAGGGCGCCGCCCGGCACGACCCGGGCCCGAATGTCATCGGGTGGCACGAGTGACCCTGCCCGGCCATATTCCGGCGCTGCGGGGGATTCTCGCCGTTCTCGCCGTTCTCGCTGTCGTGTTCGGATCCGCCGCACCCGCGCGGGCCGACGATGTCCGGGACAGTCAGTGGTTTCTGGCGCCGCTCAAGGTCGCCCAGGCTCAGCGGATCAGCAAGGGCGCCGGCGTCATCGTCGCGGTGCTCGACACCGGGGTGGACGCCCGCCACCAGGATCTCGGCGGGGCCGTTTTGGCCGGCCGCCAGGTCGTGCGGAACGAGCCGGCCGGCAACCTCGACACCGTTGGGCACGGCACCGGGATGGCCGGCATCATCGCCGGTCGTGGGCACGGCGCCGGCCGGGGCGTGCTGGGCATCGCCCCGCAGGCGAAGATCATGCCGATCACGCCGGCGGACGACACGTTCTTCGTCGGGCAGGGCATTCGCTGGGCCGCCGGGCACGGCGCCAAGGTGATTGTGCTGGCGTTCGGGATCGACGACGGGGAGGGCCTGCGGGCGGCGGTCAGCGAGGCGGCCGCGGCCGATGTGGTCCTGGTCGGCACCTCCGGCAACAGCGGCGACAAGGGCAACGAGGTGGAGTTCCCGGGCGCGTACCCGCAGGTGCTCACCGTCGGCGCGGTGGACCGCCGGAACAAGGTGGCGGCGTTCTCCAACCATGGGCCGCACGTGGACCTGGTGGCTCCCGGCGTCGACATCCCGGCGCCCGCCCCCGGCGACAAATACGTGACCGGCACCGGGACCAGCGGCGCCGCCGGGATCGTCGCCGGTGCGGCGGCGCTGATCCGCGCGAAGTATCCCGATCTGCCGGCCGCCGAGGTCGTGCGGCGGCTCACCGGCACCGCGACCGATCGCGGCGACAAGGGCCGCGACGACTACTACGGCGCCGGTCAGCTCAACCTGCTGGCCGCGCTGACGGCTCCGGGGACCGATCCACCGGTCCCGGGCGCTGAGCCAATCCGCAGCGGAAGACAGAACGCCACCCCGGATATTGAGCCAACCCGCGGCGGAAAGCAGAATGCGGCTGCGGGTGCTGAGCCGCCCGATGAGGACGGTGGCATTCCACCGATCGTCCTCGTGGCCGCCGGTTCGATGGTGCTGCTGGGCGCCGGTGTGGCCGCGGCCGTCCTGCTCGCCCGGTCACGCCGCGCCGGCGGCTGAGCGACTCGTCGCAACCGTTCCCGCAACGAGGCCCGCCGGCTTCACCTCTTCGCACCCGCCTGGCGGGCTGTGCCGGGTGCGACGGGCGGGTGCACCCGCTAGCGTCTGGGCATGGCCGAGCAACCGATGATCGTCGTCCGCGGTGCCGCGACCCGGGAGGTGCCGCCCGAGCTGGCGGTCTTCTCGGTGACCGTGTCCTCCCGCGACAAGGACAGGCAGACCGCGCTGACCCGGCTGACCGAGCGGGCCGCCGCGCTGCGTACCCATCTCGACGATTTTCCCGATGCGATCGAGCGGCGCGAGACCACCGGCGTGCAGGTGCACCCGGAGCTCAAGCGGGGAGGCGAGCGGATCGCCGCCTACGCCGGCAGCGTCACGACCACGGTGACGGTCACCGACTTCTCGGTGCTCGGTGAGCTGCTGTTGCGCCTGGCCAACCAGGATCAGACCACGGTCGCCGGGCCCTGGTGGCAGTTGCGGCCGGGCAGCCGGGCGGGCGCGGACGTGCGGCGGGCGGCCATCACTGACGCGCTTTCCCGGGCCCGGGAGTACGCCGAGGCCGTAGGCGCGCAGGTGGACCGGCTGGTCGAGATCGCCGACGAGGGCACCGACGGCGGCGTGCAGCCGATGATGCGGATGATGAAGTTCGAAGCCGCGCCGGAGGAGGACCTCGCGCTCGAGGTCGACCCCCAGCAGCAGACCGTGCAGGCCTCGGTCCTCGTCCGCGTGACGATCACCGAGCCCACGGCCCTCAAGTAGCGGAGCTCAAGGAGCAGAGCCGGGTCAGTTCTTCGGCACCCAGTTCATCGTGTCGGGGTTGGCGCCGGTGCGCCCCCGTTCGCCCCGGTCCAGCGCGGTGATGGTGCCCATCGCGCCGCCGTCGAGCTCGAAGTCGAAGATCTCGAAGTTCTCCCGTACCCGGTCGGTGGTGTTGGATTTCGGGAAGATGATGTCGCCGCGCTGAATGTGCCAGCGCAGCACCACCTGGGCCGGGGTCCGGCCGACCTGGCGGGCGATCTCCACGATCGCCGGGTCGCCGAGCACCGCGCCCTGCGCGATCGGCGAGTATGCCTCGTTCGCGATCTCGTTCTCGGTGTTGTAGGCGCGCAGGTCCTCGTTGGGTAGGTACGGGTGGATCTCGATCTGGTTCACCGCCGGCCGGACCGTGGTCTCGGCGCGCAGCCGGCCCAGGTGATGCTGGGTGAAGTTGGAGACGCCGATGGAACGGGCTCGCCCGTCGCGGTAGAACTCCTCGAGCGTGCGCCAGGTCTGGCTGAAGTCGCCGTCGTAGCGACCCGGCAGCGGCCAGTGGATCAGGAAGAGGTCCACGTAGTCGCTGCCCAGGGCCTTGAGCGTGGCGTCGAACTCGCGCCGCGCGTCGTCCGGCAGGTGCGCGCCGTTGTTCAGCTTGCTGGTCAGAAAGAACTCGTCCCGGCCCAGGCCCGACGCGGCGACGGCCGCGCCGACGCCGTGCTCGTTGCCGTACATCTGGGCGGTGTCGATGTGCCGGTAGCCGATTTCGATCGCGGTCTCGACCGCCGCCTGGGTCTCGGCCGGCGGCACCTGGAAGACGCCGAAGCCGAGCTGGGGAATGGTACGGCCGTCGTTCAGAGTGATGTCTGGTACAGCGGAAGCCATGCTGCTCCTCGTGATTGTCCGAATTCCGTGTGCTCAGGCTTACCCATGGGTCCGGTGCGATCCACCCGTTTCCCGGCGCGGGCCGCTGTGATGGGCGAGACTCGGCTGCATGCGTCGTCGCTTGCTGCTCCGGATCGCCAACGTGAACCCGGACAGCGTGACGACCCACTCCGACCGGGTGCTGTACAGCTCGATCGGCGTCTTCATCCTGCTGTACTTCGCCTACGCGACCGTGGGCGGCGCCGCCTTCGTCGACGCCAGCGCGAACTACACCCATCCCTGGTGGCAGTGGCTGGTCGGGCCGCTGGTCGCGACCGGGGTGGTGGCGTACGACCGGGCGGTGGTCGGCCGGGTGGCGATCAACTACGAGCGCCTGGACTCGCCCGACCCCAAGGATCTGCTGCGCCGCCCCACCTTCGGCCTGTACGCGGGCCGGATCACGCTGGCCCTGCTGTTCGCCGTGATCATCACCGAGCCGCTGATGCTGGCGCGGTACCAGGGCGAGATCGACAACCGGCTCAACGACGTGCACAACCAGCAGATCAGCGTGGTCGAGGTGAGCGGGGCGATCGCCGCGTACGATGCCCGGCTGCAGGTGCTGAAGAAGCAGACGGCGGCCGAGGACCAGGCCGTGCGGGCGCTGAACACCCGGGCCGCGGAGAAGCGCCGCGACGCCCGCAAGCTCTACCAACAGGCCATCGCGGACTCGGCGGGCGACGGTGTCTCGCGCAAGGCGGGCTGCCCGGACGGCGGCTACTGCGACACCCTGGTCAAGCGTTCCCGAGGGCTGGACGATCAGGCCGCCCGGCTGGACGCGCAGGCCGCGCGCCTGCAGGACACCCAGAAGGCCGCCCGGACCGCGCGCGCCGTCGAATCGGCGGACCTCACGGACAAGATCGCCGAGCAGCGTACGGCCAACGCGGAGGCGATCCGGGCGGACGCCGGCTTCGGTGCCCGCACCAAGGCCATGTGGCATCTGGTGACCAGTGACTTCTGGGGCATCGGCGCCTTCTACCTGGGCATCGCCCTGCTGCTCGTCGCCCTCGACTGCGCGGCGGTCGGGCTCAAGTTCGTCTCGCACGGCAACGCGTACGAGCGCGAGGAAGCCCGCCAGGCGCGCGGCCACGAGCACGAGGCGGCGATCGGCTACGAGCAGGGCCTCAAGGACATGCGCCGGTATGCGGAGGCGACCTCCCGGGTGATGGCCGAGGGCATCGGCAAGGCCTCCCTGGACCAGCAGCTCAACGACGTGGCGATCGAGCGCGCCCGCGCCCATCTCTTCGACACGGTCACCGGAAGCTCGCTGCCGCCCCTGCCCCCGGTGCCGTTGATCGAGCGGCACCCGGCCGCGACGCGCACGCTGCGCAACGTTGACCGGCTGCGCGCGTAAAAGTCGCGAATCGGCGCTAGGATTTCACTCCGGCGTACCGCCAGCCCACGCTCTGTTACCGGCGGTGCGCCGACCGGGCCCTGGCCCGGGTGGTCATCAGGTGCGGCGGAGGCGGCGGTTCACCGTCGCCGCCGCCGTGACCCCGCAGCCCCGGTCAGCTGATCCCCGCCACCCCGTTCACCAGCACAGGCACGGTGAAGACCGCGCCCGCGCAGGCCGGGCCGGAGGTCCCGGCCATCGCCAGCCCGTTCGGCACGGTGAAGGCCCCCACTCTGTTGCGGTCCACGTCCCAGCGCACTTCGACCGACGGTGACCTGACCACCACGCCGTGATCCACGCAGCCGTTCTCCCGGTGCTCGTCGTCGGCCACGATGTTGCCCGCGCCCGGTGACACCGAGGTGATCCTGATCGGGAAGTTGTTGTCGTTGGTCACCGTCACCGTCAGGTCGCCGGTACTGCCCGGGGTGAGCGGTTTGTTCAGATTCGACCGGCCGCGCAGGTTCATCTCGACGACGGCGCCGGCATGCTCCCGGCCGGTCTCCGAGCCGGTGATGTGCCAGTAGGCCCAGACCGCGCCGGCATTGACGAGCACGGCGGCCACGGCGGCCGCGGTGAGAATCGACCGGGTGCGCGCGTTCAGCCGACCCGGGAAACGACGCCGCGGAGCGACGACGGTCACATCTCCGGTGGGTTCCTCGATGGCTGGGTCGTCGGGGAGGGCCGGGTTGTCGCCCAGCCGCAGCGGAATGACCTTTTCCTCGTCGTCGAAGCCTTTCGGCGTCCCGGGGTGGCCGCTGGGCGCGGTGCCGCCCGCCGGGCCCCCGTCGCGCTGGCTGAGCATGTCGCGCCTGGTCAGCCCGTCGCGGTTCACGGATTCACCTGGGCGGCGCCGAACCTGTGAAGAGTGGCTGTCGGAGCGCCGGCAAACCGTCTGCTGAGCTTGCGCATTCGGAGCATCCTCCTGCGATGGTGCGAGGGGCGAATCGGTGCGGGTGTGTGCGGTTACCACGTTCCCGGAAAAGCGGTCGCGGCGTGATCGGTGATCCGTCCGCCGTTCCCGGCGCATAAATCGGGCAGGAGAGTCTGTCCGGCTTAACCCGCAGGGGGTACGCGGAAACGCGAAACAACCCGGGAGCGGGACTCACGTCCGGAGCGGCGGACGTGCCACTCAGGAAGGACACCCGACAGCACCGGAATCCCGACATATCAAACCGGCGACCGTCACTGAGGCCTTCCGAGCAACGCCCGTCGGCGTCCGGTGGCCAGTCTTGTCAGGTGGTGCGGCCGTGCTCGATGTGCAGGATCACGAGGGCGGCTGCGGTGATCCGGCCGATGGCCCAGGGACTGAGGCTGGCGTCGCGCGGGGCTTTGCTCGCCGCCGAGCTAAATGCGTTGAGCGTTTCGGCGGTGGTCTTTACTGTGAGAAGCACACCGCACGAAGCGTCCGGCCGAAGGGGGTTCGACATGTTCCGCACCATGGATGGTGACCGGATGAAGCGCCCCGGGACGGGCTGGCAACGCCGCTGACATATCGGTCAGTGTGCCGCCCATCCCGGCCGGGGAGGGCGGTTTTTTCTTGCCCTCGAAAGGCCGCAGGAAAGCAGAACGCAGTAAGACGAGTGCCGCTAGCTCAACAGGTAGAGCATCCGCCTCTTAAGCGGAGGGTTCGGGGTTCGATTCCCCGGCGGCGCACGCGCAGGGTGGAGCAGCTCGGAGTGCTCGCAGGTTTCATAGGCCTGAGGTCGTGGGTTCAAATCCCACCCCTGCAACCGCAGGCGGAGCGTTGGCTGCTCATTCGCCCCTCATAAGGGCGACCGGCCCGGTTCGACACCGGGGCCTGCGACTTTCTCGTTTGATGTCGGCCATCCCGTCGCCCGGCGATGGTGGCCGACCCGGCGGCGCCGGCCCGGGGCGCATCCAGGGAGTCACCCCGTCGTCCCCGCTGGCCGGCGCCGTCGAGCCGCGCGCCTCAGGCGATCAGGTGTTGGTGGTGTTGTAGTGGATCCGGGCCATGACCGCGCGATGTTCGGAATAGTTGAGGCTGGCATTGTCGCTGCCGGTCTGAGCCTGGTCGGCAGCGTCGCCCTCGTTGAACGTGATGGTGTGTTCCGAGCCGATGAAGGGGAGCCTCCCGCCGGACAACCTGCCGAACATGAAGTCGATGCGCCGGTCGGTGTCCACCAGGGTCCACGGCAGGCACGCTTTGATGGCGCTCGCCGAGCCGTCGGTGTCCTCTCGGCAGTTGTCGTAGATCACGTCCCGGTAGCCCAGTGAGCCGCCGAGGTCTCCGTTGATCTTCGAATACCAGGGGCGCCAGCCGTTGCTCGCGTTCAGGTCGGTGACGTTCGTGTCTCCGGCCATGATCGTCAGGCTGCTGCCGGGCGCGGCGACCTGTGCGGCGGCCTCGGTCGCGTTGATCTCCGCGCACGGCGGGCCGTCGCTGGCGCCGGTGGCCCAGTGCAACGATGCCGCGGTCACCGTCTTGCCGGTGTTGAGCCTGTCGTTGAAGGTCATCCGGATGCCTACGGTGCGGTCCTGGTTGTTGAGCACGCAGGAGCCACCAACCTCGTGCTTGGACTGCCAGGACACCGTGAAGCCGGAGACCGGGGCGAGCCGGCCCGTGCGATAGATGATCGCGTTGCGCTGGACCTGCTTCTCGCCGTTGCACTTTTCGATCGTGTCGCCGGCCAGCCGGTTGGAGATGATCCATGCGTAGTCGAGGCCAAGCAGATCCTCCATCTTGGCGACCAGCGTAATCAGCTTGGCTTCGTCGACCTGCTGGACGAGGAACAGATCCGGAGCGTTAGCCTGGGAGACCATGTAGTGGATCAGGTCCTGCCAGTCGCCGGCACAGGTCTCGGCGGCGGTGAGGAGATTTTCTACGTTGTTGTCGTAGACCTGCAGGTACTTCGCGTTCGGGTTGGCGGTGGCCGCCGAGGCGCGCATCGCTCCGAGAAACACCGTCGGAAGCAGCACGGCCAGCGTGAGCGACACGGCGAGGACCCCCCGCCAGGGTGACTCAAGGGTGCGCACGCGCGCAAATGTGGCTGTGGTCATGGGATCCCCTGCGGATTCGGCAAATTCGACGAATGAGTACAAGGCATTCACGCAGTGTGATTCGTGAATGCCTCGCGGCGGGAAGCTAGCACATTTTTGGCATGCCAATGATCACTGTAAATGGTACGTCTGTGCCTAAGTCTGCACATATCCAGCAGGTGCGGGTGCGACCTGTGGCTCGGCCGTGACATCTCTATGGGTACGTACCTGTCCGGTCGCCATCGCGCACCGGGCGGCAATGCGGCGCCCGCATCGACACGGCCGGGAAAAGCACGTGGCCCCCGGCGCCATGAAGGACGCCGAGGGCCACGGGAGCTCGGGAAGCTAATCCGTGCCGAGCGGTGGAGCCGTCGAGTTCACTCCGGAGCCGGAGCCGGAGCCGGAGCCGGAGCCGGAGCCGGAGCCGGAACCAGAACCGGTGCCGTCGGGAGCGGCCGAGGACGACATGCTCGGTTCGGGGACGACCATGGGCGCGGACTCCCCGGCCGGCTTCGGGTCCGGAGCACCGGGAACGTCGTCGGCGGGATCGGCGCCCTGGTTCGCCGTTCCCGCCGGGGTGGACGCGATCTTGGAGCCCGGGGCAGGCCGGGTAACCGCGGAGACCTCGTTCGTCTGCGTCGAGAGGGTCTTCGGACCCGGCACGACGACCGCGTTACTCGGCTTGCTGTCCTCGCCCACCCAGTGGGCGCCCTTCGTGGCATGGACGACGTAGGTCAATGTGCCGCCGGCGGGCGCGCCGGCGTCGTGGCACGACTTTCCGCCGGTCCTGCACACCTCTTCGCGCGCCGAGCCCTGGATCCGGATCACGACGTACCGGTCGACGGGCACCTCGGCCGAGAGCCGGACAGCGTCCCACTCGATCTTGGGGGATTTCCCCGAGATCTCGGCCCGCGGTGGCGCCATCGTGGGCACCCGACCCGATCGTGCGGTCGTGACGGCGCTACTTCCCCCCGCGGACCAGCCGGCCCATGCGGTGAGGCCACCGCCGGCGGCGACGGTGGCGACCACCCCGGCCGTAACGATCAATCCGCGGTATCGAGGCCTCATCGGGCCGCCTTGGTCGCATCGCCAGTGAGAAGAATGTCGAACGTCGCACCCTGACAGGCGTTGGCGACCGAGCGCGGCATGAAGATCGTCAGCGAACCGGCGGTCTTCCGGCTCAGCGGCCGTACCAGGACGGGGAGCCGGCCGTGGTAATCCTTGATCGTCAGATTCGACGCCACCGGCCGGCAACCCGTCCTGGAGGTGGCGGTCAGCCGCCCGCGCACCCGGTTGATCCGCAGCGCGGCGGTCGACGGGTTGGCGAAGGTCAGCTCGATTTTCCTGGTCGCGCCGGGGAAGAGGTCCTTCGGTGTGATCCCGCTGATGGTGAACGCGTAGTGCCCGGAGCCGCGCGACCCCTCGCCCGACATCGTCAGCACCATCTCCTGCGCCGAGACGCCGGTGGATCGCTCGGCGGCGCCGAGCGCCACCGCGCATCCCACAACGGTTGCGACCGCGACCAAGATCCGCCACCGACACACAGGTCTGCTGCCTTTCTGAAGATGGTGACAAGCGAGGCCTCAGGCACTTCGGCCGACGGCCGTGATCGGCACATG
The DNA here is from genome assembly GCF_003947245.1 of Actinoplanes sp. ATCC 53533. Taxonomy (NCBI): domain Bacteria; kingdom Bacillati; phylum Actinomycetota; class Actinomycetes; order Micromonosporales; family Micromonosporaceae; genus Actinoplanes; species Actinoplanes sp. ATCC 53533. The sequence goes on from NZ_QHHV01000039.1 coordinate 28,557, forward strand.
GAAGGTGGCTCCCTGGCAGGCGGAGTCGGACGCCGTCGAACGGCGGCGGGAAGGCTGTCGCGCCTCCCCGCCGTTGACCATCAGCTTGTGGCGTTGACGGTCACCGTGAAGCCGAAGTCCTTGCCCTGACAAGCATTGGAAGGGTCGTCGACCAGCTTCAAAGACTGGGCGTAGGTGTAGGTCTTCTCCGTCTCGGCAGCGACGACGAGGCCGTCCGGCAGGTCGGCTTTCTCAACCTGCTCGATGCTCTTGGCGCAGGCGGGTGCCGATGAGGTGAAGTCGCTGTACTTGATGGTTTGGATGGTCACCGGGAACTTGTTGTCGTTCTTGACCTTGAACGTCACGCTGCTCTTGCTGCCGGGTACCAGGGCATCGACGACCGGGTCGCCGGTCACTGTGAGCGGCACCACGGTTCCGGCCTTCGCGCTGGCTTTGCCCGAACCGCTGATGGACCAGGCTGCCCACGCTGCGCCGGTGGCCCCGACGGCGACGACTGCGGCGACCGCGATGGCGGCGGAACGCTTGGTGATCTTGCGCATGGGTATTCCTCCTGGAACGGTTGGTCGACGTTCGACTTGCTCGTTGGATCGGTGTGGCGCCGAGCCCAGTGGCGTTCCGGCGCTGCGACCAAGATGGCTCATTCGGGACAGTCCGGCGATAGTGCTTCCGTTTGTCCTATCCGATACGGCGATACCGCCCGTTCCCGCCGACCGGGCTAATCCCAACGGCTGACGGCAACGTGAAGGATCGAGGCGCTTCGGCATCGCCTGCACCTGGGGCTATGGCCGCCGCCTGGGACATCTGGCGGCTATCAGGCGCGTCGGCGGATATCAAGTCAGGTAGCCGGCCCGGACCCGCCAGAAGGGATTTTCGCGGTAAATTCGCAGGCACAATTCTGGGCCGCGATACGCGATTTTCCGGGCTTCTTCCCTAACGGATTAGGCTGAACGGCAGCAGCGTCACCTGAAAGAAGCTTTTTACCGATGCTTCTGTCCACCGGTCCGGGGGGAGGGCGCCGGGCGGGCACGGCCCGCCGCAACGACAGGCCTCGGAGCGACGGCGACCGGACGCTCTGTGTTGTCGTCGACATCACAGGCTGTGTGAGGTCGGCGGGGCCCGGCCCCCGCGCGAAGCCCCGTTCCCGCCGGTGCAGGCGCAGGTCAATGCTGGTTTGCGAGGCTGATTCAGTAGTGTTACGCATCGAAACACTCGTTGCGCTCTGGTAAAACTCTGTCGTCGGCATTGACCACTGTGGCCCCCCACCCCCACCCTATGGCGGCGGTTCGGCGGCCCTGTCGTTTGTTCAGCCGTCGATACCCGTGGATCGGTGATCCACAGCTAGTGAGCGGCAGGAGCAGGGAACTGGAAACCTCGGCAACACAGGATTTCGACGTGGTCGTGGTCGGCGGTGGCACGGCCGGCGCGGTCGTGGCGTCGCGGTTGTCGGCTGATCCCACGGTACGGGTCTGTCTGGTCGAGGGCGGCCCGTCGGACGTCGGCGACGACCGGGTGCTGCGGCTCAAGAACTGGCTGAGCCTGCTCGAGACCGAGTTCGACTACGACTATCCGACCGTGGAGCAGCCCCGCGGCAATTCGCACATCCGGCATTCCCGGGCGAAGGTGCTGGGCGGGTGCTCGTCGCACAACACGATGATCAGCTTCCTGCCGCCGCCCCGGGACTTCGCCGACTGGGTGGCGGCCGGTGCGACCGGCTGGTCGTACGAGGAGATGCTGCCGCTGTGGCGGCGCCTGGCCGTCCAGATCCAGCCGGTCGCGAAGAAGGATCGCAACGCGCTGACCGAGGCGTTCGTCGCCTCCTGTCATACGGCGCTGGGTGTGCCGGTGCGGGAGGACTTCAACGCCGAGCCGTTCGCCGACGGCACTGGCTTCTTCCCGGTGGCCTATTACCCGGAGACGGGCGTCCGTTCCTCGTCGTCGGTGGCCTATCTGCACCCGATTCTGGACCGGCCGAACCTGACGGTTCTGACCGATACCTGGGCCTATCGCCTGGACTCCGCCGCCGGGCAGGTCACCGGGGTACGCGTCCGGGACAAGAACGGCGTCGAGAGCATTCTGACGGCGGGCCAGGAATACGTGCTGTCCGCCGGTGCCATCGACACACCGCGGCTGCTGCTGTTGTCGGGGATCGGGCCCGCCGAACAACTTCGCGGGCTGGGCATTCCCGTCGCCGTGGACCTGCCGGGGGTGGGCGAGCATCTGCTGGATCATCCCGAGTCGCTGATTCTCTGGGAGGCCGCGCGGCCGGTGCCGCCGGAGACCGCGATGGATTCCGACGCCGGCCTCTTCGTGCGCCGCGACGAGGGCGATCCGCGGCCGGATCTGATGTTCCATCTCTATCAGATCCCGTTCACCACCAATACCGAGCGGCTCGGCTACGACGTGCCCGAGCACGGCTTCGGGATGACGCCGAACATCCCCCGCCCGCGCGGTTCGGGCCGGTTGTGGCTGACCAGCGCCGACCCGCGGGTGAAGCCGGCGCTGGACTTCGGCTACTTCACCGACCCCGACGGCTACGACGAGCAGACCATCGTCGACGGATTGCGGATCGCCCGGCGGGTCGCGGCGACCGAGCCGTTCAAGTCGTGGATCGCCCGGGAGATCGCGCCCGGGCCCGCGCTGCAGACCGACGAGGAACTGTCGGCGTACGGGCGGGCCGCGCACCACACCGTCTATCATCCGGCCGGTACGTGCCGGATGGGCGCCGCCGACGACCCCACTGCCGTGGTCGATCCGGAACTGCGTCTGCGTGGGCTGAGCAACGTACGGATCGCGGACGCGTCGATCTTCCCGACCATGACCTCGGTCAACCCGGTCGTAACCGTCCTGATGATCGGCGAACGTGCCGCCGACCTGATCGCGGGGACGTTGTCGTCCGACTGAGCCGATCGTTCCTTCGCCGCCACCCCGAGGACCCCACATGACGGACACCAGCGAATCCAGCCCACCACCGACCATCGCCGTCGACCGGCTCTGGAAGGTCTTCGGCCCGAAGGCCGGCAAGGTCGTCGGCACGCCACTGGCCGACCTGTCGCGGGTGGAGTTGCGGGCCAAGACAGGCTGCCTGGCCGCGGTGCGTGACGTGAGCTTCGAGGTGCAGCAGGGCGAGGTGTTCGTCGTGATGGGCCTGTCCGGCAGCGGCAAGTCGACGCTGGTGCGGTGCCTGACCCGGCTGATCGAGCCCACCAGCGGTGAGGTGCACATCAACGGCGAGCCGGTACGGGCGATGAGCCCGAAACGGCTGCGCGAGTTGCGCCGGCACGGCGTGGCGATGGTGTTCCAGCACTTCGGTCTGCTGCCGCACCGCCAGGTGGTCGACAACATCGCCTACGGCCTGGAGATCCAGGGCATGAGCAAGACCGACCGGCACCGCCGCGCCGCCGAGGTGCTGTCCCTGGTCGGTCTCGACGGTCACGAACATCAGTATCCCGATCAGCTGTCCGGCGGCATGCAGCAGCGCGTCGGGCTGGCCCGCGCCCTGGCCACCGACCCGGCGGTGCTGTTGTTCGACGAGCCGTTCAGCGCGCTGGACCCGTTGATCCGCCGGGACATGCAGGCCGAGGTTCGCCGCCTGCACGCCGAGGTGGGTAAGACCTTGGTGTTCATCACCCACGACCTGGCCGAGGCCCTCAGCCTCGGCGACCGGATCGCGGTCATGCGCGACGGCGCCCTGGTGCAGGTCGGCACCCCGGAAGAGCTGGTCGGTGCCCCGGCGGACGACTACGTGGCCGACTTCGTCCGCGAGGTGCCCCGCGCTGACGTGCTGACCCTGCGCTGGATCGTGCGCGCGGCGGAGCCCGGCGAGGTGCTGGAGGATCAGCCGTTGTCGGCCGGGACGGTCATCCGGGACACCGTCGAGCGGGTGCTGCGCGCCGCCCACCCCATCCCGGTCGTCGACGGCGACGAGCGGATCGGTGTCGTCGACGCCGAGCGACTGCTGCCGGCCCTGATCGGCCATCGGCCCCCGGTGCCGGCATGAGCACCGCCGTCACCGACATAGCCGTCCCGGTCGGAGCGACCGGTCCCGGCGAGGACCCGCCGGCGCCCCGGCCGCGCCGGTCGCAGTCCCGGCGGCGCCTGGCGATCCTGCTGCTCGCCCTGGTCACCGCCGGGGTGTACCTGGCCGTGCGGACCTCGGCCCCCGCCGACGATGACAACGCCTGGGCGTTCCGGTTCTTCGGCGATCTGCGGGACTGGGTCGACAACAACCGCGACACCAGCCCGCTGTTCCTCTACGGCTTCAACTACCTGCGCCTCGGCGTCGACCTGCTGGTCGACGCGGTGCACGGTGCCTTGTCCGGGCTGGGCTGGGCCGGCCTGGTGGCCGCTGCCGGTGCGATCGGGGCGGTCGTCGCCGGCTGGCGGGTCGGGCTGCTGGCGGTGGCCGGTTTCCTCAGCTTCGGCGTGCTGGGCCTGTGGGACGAGAGCGTCGACACGCTGGTCCTGACGCTGTCCGCCGTGCTGCTCGCGGTGCTGATCGGCATTCCGCTCGGCGTGCTCGCCGCCCGGGTGCCGGCGGTCGGTGCGGTGCTGCGGCCGGTGCTCGACGTCATGCAGATCATGCCGACCTTCGCCTACCTGGCCCCGATGACGCTGCTCTTCCTGATCGGCTCGCCGGCCGCCACGATCGCCACGCTGATCTACGCGATCCCGCCGGCGATCCGGATCACCGCGCTCGGCATCAGCGAGGTCCCGAAGTCCACGGTGGAGGCCGCCACCGCGCTCGGCTCGACCCGCTGGCAGTTGCTCGCCAAGGTCCGCCTGCCGCTGGCCCGGCCCACCATCATGCTGGCCGTCAACCAGGCGATCATGATGGCCCTGGCGATGGTGGTGATCACCGCGCTGATCGACGCGCCCGGCCTGGGCGAGACCATCGTGCAGTCCCTGGAGCGGGTCAACGTCGGCGCGGCCTTCGACGCTGGGCTGGCGATCGTGGTGCTGGCCGTCGTCCTCGACCGGATCACCACCCACGCGGCGCTCCGGGCCGCGCCGACCACCCATCGATCCGTCCGGCTGCGGGCCGCCGGTCCGCTCGCGGCGCTGGTCGCCGTCGTGGTGGTGACCGTGCTGGGCCGGATGTCGTCGTGGGGCACGGAGTTCCCGCCCGGGTGGCGGGCCTCGTTCGCCGCACCGGTCAACGAGGTGACCAAGTGGGTCGAGTTCCACTGGTACGACGCCACCGAGGCCGTGAAGAACGGCATCAGCGCCGGCCTGCTCGACCCCATCGAGACCGTGCTGACCACGACGCCGTGGTGGCTCTTCCTGCTGGCCGTCCTGATCTTCGGCACGCTGAGCAGCGGGCCGCGGGCCGCCGCGATCGCCGGGCTCGCCGTGGCCGGGCTGGCGGGGCTGGGTCTGTGGCAGCACACCATGCAGACGCTGGCGACCGTGCTGGTCGCGACCGTCGCCACGATGCTGTTCGGCGTGTTGTTGGGCGTGCTGGCCGCGCGACACGACCGGTTCGCGCGGGTGCTGCGTCCGGTGCTGGACGCGGCGCAGACGATGCCGTCGTTTGTGTATCTGCTGCCGGCGGTGGCCTTGTTCGGTGCGTCGCGGTTCACCGCGATCGTGGCGGCGGTGATCTATGCGGTGCCGCCGGTGGTGCGCCTCGTCGAGCGGGGATTGCGGGACGTGCCGCCGACGGTGGTGGAAGCGGCGGAATCGGCGGGTTCGACGCCGCGGCAGTTGCTGTGGAAGGTGCAGTTGCCGATGGCACGGCGGGGTCTGCTGCTGGCGGCGAACCAGGGCATCGTGATGGTGCTGGCGATGGTCGTGGTCGGTGGCCTGGTGGGCGCCGGCGCGCTGGGCTATGACGTGGTCGCCGGGTTCGCCCAGCGTGAGGACTTCGGCAAGGGCCTGGCGGCGGGCTTCGCGATCGTGTTGCTCGGGGTCCTGCTCGACCGGCTCACCCAGGGCGCGGGCCGGCGCGCCGACAACGAGCGCCTGCGAAAGCCGGCGACCTGATTTCCGTACTCCCCTCTGCCGCCGCCCGGCGGCAAGCACCATCCGGAAGGAAGCCCTTGATGAGACACGCGAAGTTGATCCGGCTCACCGCGGTGGCCGCGGCGTTGAGCCTGGCCGTGGCCGGTTGTAGTGGCGCGAAATCCGATGCCGGTAGCGATGAACCGGCGGCGGGTTCGAAGGGCACGGTGAAGCTCGCCATCAACCCGTGGGTGGGTTACGAGGCGAACGCCGCCGTGCTCGCCTACCTGCTGGAGAAGAAGCTCGGCTACACGGTGGACAAGAAGAATCTCAAGGAAGAGATCGCCTGGCAGGGCTTCGAGACCGGTGAGGTCGACGCCATCGTGGAGAACTGGGGCCACGACGACCTGAAGAAGACCTACATCACCGACAAGAAGGTCGCGGTCGAGGTCGGCCCCACCGGCAACAAGGGCACGATCGGCTGGTACGTGCCACAGTGGATGGCCGACAAGTATCCCGACATCACCGACGGCAAGAACCTGAACAAGTACGCGGCCCTGTTCAAGACCTCCGAGTCCGGAGACAAGGGCCAGTTCCTCGCCGGCGACCCGTCGTTCGTCACCAATGACGTCGCCCTGGTGGCAAACCTGAAACTTAATTACAAGGTCGTGTATTCCGGCAGTGAGGCCGCGATCATCAAGGCGGCGCAGCAGGCCACCGCGCAGACGAAGCCGCTGCTGTTCTACTTCTACGAGCCGCAGTGGCTGTTCGCCAAGGAGAAGTACGCCCGGGTGAAGCTGCCCGCGTACACGGCCGGGTGTGACGCCGACCCGAAGAAGGTCGCCTGTGACTACCCCGACTACGTTCTGGACAAGATCGCCAGTAAGAAGTTCGCCGACACCGGCGGTGCCGCATACCAGCTGGTGAAGAACTTCCAGTGGACCAATGACGACCAGAACCTGGTCTCGGACTACATCACCAACCAGGGCATGAGTGCCGAGGCCGCCGGCGAGAAGTGGGTCAACGAACACGAAGCCACCTGGAAGCCCTGGATCCCTGCCACCAGCTGACAGGCGGGCTGTCCGATGGGTGTCGCGAGTGCCATGCTGTGCTCACTCGCGACGCCCTCTGGACAATTGAAATCTGATTGCAACCTTCTTGCGGGACCCTTATGCCGTCCAATGATGATCCGATCTACCCACCGGTCCAGAAGCTGATCTTGATACAACTTGGAATCCCCGTTCAGCGGCAGACAGAGACAGCCGCCACCCGACGAAGGAGAGATCGCGTGTCCGCACGGAGTTGTCCGGTCGTAGACCCGATCGCCATCGGCAGACGGTCTGGACCCGGCCGCACTGCCGGCTGCGTCGCTCCAGGGGCGGTACGTCCGTGAAGATCCCCCGTCCGCGGCAGGCCCGCCACGACGCCGATATCACCGACACCAACAATTCCGCTGCCTACCCGCCCGAGTCCGCCGCCGTTGCCGCGGCGCCCGCTCCGGGAGCCGGCGGCAGCTCGATCCGCCGCCGTGTCGTCCGCACGCTGACGCTGCCCGTCGTCGCGGTCCTCGTGCTGCTGGGCGTCATCACGGTCACCGAGGTCGGCAACTACCGCACGGCTGCTGCCTCCGCGCGCGCCGTCACCCTCGTCCTCGCGGTCCAGGACCTCGTGCAGGAACTGCAGACCGAGCGTGGTCTCACCGCCGGCCTGCTCGGCGGCAACGTCGGCTTCCGAGCCGAGCTCGCACCGGCCCGCAAGCGGGTCGACGACCAGCGGGCCAAGGTGGAGGATCTGATCTCCTCCGGCGGCGTCGCCCAGGACCGGGTCGCCACCGCGGTCAGCGAGCTTGACGGCCTGGCCGGCGTCCGCGCCGGCACCGACGCCGGAGCCGCCGACCGCGCACCCACCTTCACCTTCTATACCGGGCGCATCGCCGAATTGAGCAGCGTCGACTATGGCCTGGACAGCTCCGCCGACCCGGCCCTGCGGCGCGGTGTCGCCGCGCTGGAAGCCCTCGGCGACGCCAAGGAGAGCACCGCGCAGGAGCGGGCCTTCCTCAACGGCGTGTTCTCGGCCAGCGGCTTCAACCGCGGCGAGTTCCTGCAGTTCGCCACGATGCGCTCGGCGAAGGACGCGGCGCTCGCGTCGTTCACCCGCTATGCGGACGAGACCCAGCGCAAGGCCAAGGACTACGTGCTGAGCACCGGCGCCGCGCAGGTCGCCAGCTACTTCGAAAACGTGGCGCTCAACGCCGGCGACGGCCGCAACCTGCAGGTCAACCCGCAGTCCTGGTGGTCGGCCCTGACCACGGTCCTGGACGACATGCTGCAGCTGCAGCAGCACGTCGGCTCCGTCATCCAGGCCCGGGCCGCCGTCCTGCAGGATGCCGCCACCCGGCGGATGGGCCTGCTGGTCGGCGCCGTGATCATCTGCTTCATCGGCTCGGTCTACCTGGCCACGGTGGCGTCGCGCTCGATCGCCGCGCCGCTGGCCACCCTGGCCGACGAGGCCAACCGGCTGGCCGGCGAGCGGCTGCCCGAGGCGGTCCGCAAGGCGATCAGCGGTGACGACGACGCTCCGCCGCTGACCGTCCCCGTGCCACCCGGCGCCAGCGACGAGGTCCGGCGGGTCGCCGACGCGCTGGACCGGGTGCAGGCCACCGCCTACTCGCTGGCCACCGAGCAGGCGATGCTGCGGCGCAGCACCACCGAGTCGCTGGCCAACCTCGGCCGCCGCAACCAGAACCTGCTGCGCCGCCAGCTCGGCTTCATCACCAGCCTGGAGCGCGAGGAGTCCGACCCGACCGGGCTGGCGAACCTCTTCGAGCTCGACCACCTGGCCACCCGCATGCGCCGGAACGCGGAGAGCCTGCTGGTCCTCGTCGGCGCTGCCAGCCCGCGGCAGTGGTCGGACCCGCTGCCGATCGCCGACGTCATCCGCGCCGCGGTGTCCGAGGTCGAGGAATACCGGCGCGTCGCCCTGCGCCGGGTCGACGACGCGCTGGTCGCCGGCGCGGTCGTCAGCGGCGTCGCGCACATGCTCGCCGAGCTGGTCGAGAACGGCCTGGCCTTCTCGCCGCCGGACGCGGACGTGGAGATCCAGGGCCGCCGGATCGGCGACAGCTACCTGATCGCCATCACCGACCAGGGCATCGGCATGGGCCGCGCGGATCTCGAACTGGCCAATCAGCGGCTGCGCGGCGAGGGCGACTTCATCACCGCGCCGACCCGCTTCCTCGGCCACTACGTGGTCGGCCGGCTCGCCACCGACATGGACATCGATGTGCAGCTGGCGCCCTCGCCGGTGACCGGTGTGACGGCGCGGATCGTGCTGCCGCCGTCCATCGTGGCCGGTAACCAGGCCGTGACCGGCTCGGGCCGTCCCGCCCGGCCGGCCGACGAGGAACGGCTCCCGGCGGTGGATTCCCCGCGCGCTCTCGAAGCGTCGGACCCGGCGGCCACCCAGGTCCTCACCCTGCCGTCCGCCGAGCAGCCGACGGCCTTGGACAGCCGCATCCGGCCTGGCACGATTGAGTACGTGACCGTGCCCGGCAGCCCGGCCGTCCGCCGCCAGCCGGCGGACGTGGAGCCGGTCGGAGCCGGTTCACCCACGGCCCGGTACGAGGACGCGATGACCACCTCGACGATGGGGATGGACATGTACTCTTTCGCGCCACCACCCGATGAATCCGAGCGCACCCCCAACGGCCTGAAGAAGCGGGCTCCGAAGGCCCGCAAGACGGCGAACTCCGGCCCGGGCAAGGCAGGCGGTACGGCCCCCACCCGCACCGCCGAACGCCCGGCGCCGGTCAGCGATTCACCGGACGAGGTCCGCGCCCGGCTGACCGCGTTCCGCAGCGGTATGCAGCGCGGCAGCACCGAGTCCACCGACCAGCTATGACCCTCGCCCCTGCCCACCCCCCGCAACGAGGCCGAAAGAAGCTCCGATGAGCGTTGACACGTCTGCCGACCGGCACCAGTTCAATTGGCTGCTAGGCAACTTCGTCCACCAGACCGACGGGGTCCGCGACGCGGTCGCGGTATCCTCCGACGGCCTGCTGATCGCCAGCTCCGACGGTCTGAGCCGGGCCGAGGCCGACCATCTGGCGGCAATCGTGTCCAGCCTGGCCAGCGTCGCGCGCAGCGCCTCCCGCCGCTACGACTTCGACGGACTGAAGCTCATCATGATCGAGATGCGGCGGGGCTTCCTGCTGGTCTCGGTCATCGCCGGCGGCAGCTGCCTGGGTGTCGTCGCGGGCGGCGACAGCGACGTGGGTCTCGTCGGCTACGAGATATCCCTGCTGGCCGAGCGGTTCGGCGCCCTGCTCACCCCGGCGCTGATCTCCGAATCCCGCCAGTACCTGCCGCGATGAGTCATCGGGGGGAGTGGGGCCCGGACCCCCGCATGATCCCGTACGCCGAGCCGGCCATGCCCTCGTGGTCGGAGCCGTCGCCGGGGCCTGGGCCCGCGCACGCCGCACCGGAACCGGGCGACGACCTGGTCGTCCGTCCGTTCATGCTGACCGGTGGCCGGACCCGCCCGCTGCACGACGGGCTGCGCATCGAGACGTTGCTGCACGCGGCCCCGGCCGCGCTGTCGGCTCCGCTGCGTTTCGAGTCGCGGCGCATCGTCGAGCTGTGTCAGGCGCCGATGTCCATCGCGGACCTGTCGGTGGCCCTGCGGGTGCCGCTCGGCGTGGTCCGGGTCATCGTCGCCGACCTGGTGACCGACGGCTATCTGCGGATCGAGGAGCAGCTCGGTGAGCTTCCCATCGCATTGATCGAAAGGATCAGGGATCGTGTTCGGGCGCTCTAGTGAGCCGGCGCCGCTGCCGCCGGTGGCTGTCAAGATCGTCATCAGCGGCGGCTTCGGCGTCGGCAAGACCACCTTCGTCGGTGCGATCTCCGAGATCGAGCCGCTGGTCACCGAGGCCGAGATGACCGAGCGGTCGATCGGCATCGACGACACCTCCGCGGTCGCGAACAAGACCACCACCACGGTGGCCCTCGACTTCGGCCGCATCACCCTCGATGACGCCCTGCTGCTCTATCTGTTCGGCACGCCCGGGCAGGACCGGTTCGCCTTCCTCTGGGACGACCTGGTCGACGGGGCGCTGGGCGCGATCGTGCTGCTGGACACCCGGCGCATCGAGGACTGCTTCCCGGCGATCGACTACTTCGAGGAACATGACATCCCGTTCCTCATCGGGGTTAACACCTTCGACCTGTCGCAGCGCTTCGACCTCGAGGAGGTCCGCGAGGCCCTGGGCATCGGCGACAACGTGCCGGTGCTGGAGTGCGACGCGCGCCGGCGGGAATCGGTGAAGAACCTCCTGGTAGCGCTGACCGAGGAGGTCCTGACCAAGCGGCTGAGCCGGGAACGGCCGGTGCCGACGTGGTGACCACCCGGACGACAGAGAAACGGAAAGCGATGCGAGCAAGCACCACCGTCACCCGTACGCTGCGGCGGGTGGTCGCCCTGGCGAGCGTGGCGGCCCTGGCCGCCTGCGCGGACTCGTCCCAGGCGATCACCGCCCCGCCCGGGGTGGAGCGCACCGCGTGCGGCACAGTGTCGATCGCGGTCAACCCGTGGGTGGGCTATGCCGCCAACGTCGCGGTGGTCAGCTACCTGCTCAAGCAGGAGCTGGGCTGCACCGTGGTGGAGAAGGACCTCACCGAGGACGAGTCGTGGAAGGGCCTGGCCAGCGGCGAGGTCGACGCCATCCTGGAGAACTGGGGTCACGACGACCTCAAGAAGACCTATATCGACGACAAGAAGGTCGCCGTCGAGCAGGGCCTGACCGGCAACAAGGGTGTCATCGGCTGGTACGTGCCGCCGTGGATGGCCAAGGAACACCCGGACATCCTGCAGTGGAAGAACCTCAACGAATACGCCGACACGTTCAAGACGAGCAAGTCCGGCGGCAAGGGCCAGCTGCTCGGCGGTGACCCGTCGTTCGTGACCAACGACGCCTCGCTGATCAAAAACCTCAAGCTCGACTTCTCGGTGGTGTACGCCGGCAGCGAGGACGCCCTCATCGCGGCGTTCCAGAAGGCGGAGGCGGAGAAGAAGCCGCTGATCGGCTACTTCTACACCCCGCAGTGGCTGCTCTCCGAGATCGAGCTCGTGCACATCCCGCTGCCGATCTACAAGCCCGGCTGCGACGCCGACCCGAAGACCGTGGCCTGCGACTACCAGCCGTACGACCTTGACAAGATCGCGCGCAAGGCGTTCGTCGACTCGGGCAGCCCGGCGGCCGATCTGATCAAGAACTTCCGCTGGACCAACGACGACCAGAACGAGGTCGCCCGGGACATCACGGTCAAGAAGCTGTCGCGCGACGACGCGGCGAAGCGCTGGCTGGAGGCGAACCGCGCGACCTGGCAGGCGTGGTTGCCGGCCCGCTGACGAGCGCGCACCTCGGCGCGACGGTAGGTCGAGCGGGCGGTCACCAGGCGGTGGCCCGGGCCAGGACGAGAACCGTGTGCAGGTCCAGCCGCAGGCTGCCGCCCCAGCCGTCGATCGCCGCGCCGAGGTTGGCCACCGCGAGTCGCTGATCCGCCGGCGAGCGCTGCCGGTAGGTGGAGAACGTCCGGAGCAGCCCCAGATACAGGGCAGCGACCTCACCGAAGATTCGCGACATTCGGACACCATAGCTACGCTGCCCGGCATGCAGCACCACGTTAATCCGGCGGGGCTACCGCCGACCAACGGGTACAGCCACGCCGTCTCGTTCACCGGCACCATGGTCGTGGTCTCCGGTCAGGTGCCCCTGGACGCCGACGGCCGGGTGGTCGGCGCCGACGACCCCCGGGCGCAGACCCGGCAGGTCTTCCACAATCTGCGGGGCGCGCTCGCCGCCGCGGGCACCGACCTGGCGCACGTGGTGAAGCTGACCGTCTTCCTCACCAACATGGGCGACCTAGCCGATTTCCGGTCCGTCCGGGACGAGTTCATCGACCCGCTGCGCCCGCCCGCCAGCTCCCTGGTGCAGGTCAGCGGCCTGGTCCACCCGGCGTTCCGGGTCGAGATCGAGGCGCTCGCCGTCGCCGGCTGACCAGCGCGAGCACCCCGGGAGCCGGGTGCCCGCCGCGCGGTGGGCTCTGCTTCCATGGTCGGATGGATCAGACGGCCCTGCTCGCGGCCGCCCGCGCGGGCGACGCCGACGCCTTCGGGCGGCTGGTCGGCGGGCACCGCGCCGAGCTGCTGGCGCACTGCTACCGGATGCTCGGCTCGCTGCACGACGCCGAGGACGCCCTGCAGGAATCGCTGGTGCGGGCGTGGCGCGGCCTGCACACGTTCCGGGCCGGAGCCCTGCGGCCGTGGCTCTATCGGATCGCCACCAACCGCTGCCTCACCCTGATCGAGCAGCGGGCCCGCCGGGAGCTGCCCGCCGACCTCAGCCCGGGCGCGCCGCTCACCGAGGTGGCCTGGCTGGAGCCGTTTCCGGACCGGCGGCTCGGGCCGGCGGCCACCGTGGAGCAACGGGAAGGGATCGGGCTGGCCTTCGTCGCCGCGCTGCAGCACCTCTCCGGGCCGCAGCGGGCCGCGTTGCTGCTGCGCGAGGTGCTGGGCTTCTCCGCCGCCGAGGTCGCCGCCCAGCTCGATACCACCGTGGCGGCGGTCAACAGCGGCCTGCAGCGCGCCCGCGCCGCCCTGGCCGAGCGGCGGCCCGCGCTCGGCGATCCGGTTCCGGCCGGCGACGACAAGATCAAAGAGCTGGCCGACCGGTACGCGGCCGCGTGGGAGGCTGCGGACGTCGACGCGATCGTGGCGCTGCTGACCGAAGGGGCCACGTACTCGATGCCGCCGCTGTCCGAGTGGTATCGCGGCCGGGCCGCCATCCGGGAGTTCCTACTGGCCGGACCGCTGCGGCACCGGTGGCGCCTGCGGCCCGCGTACGCGAACGGGCAGCTCGCCTTCGGCACCTACCTGTGGGACGAGGAGCGGGGCGCCTACGTGTGGGCCGGGCTCGACGTGCTGCGGCTGGACGGCCCGAGCATCGCCGAGGTGGTCTCGTTTCTCACCGACGGGTTGCAGCGCGACTTCGACCTGCCCGGCGAAGTGCGATGAGTTTCCGACGAGAGCCGGGTTGTAGAGGGGACAACCCGAGGCGAGAAGGAGACGGCACATGCTGCTCGACGGCAGGAACGCGATCATCTATGGCGGCGGCGGATCGATCGGTGGCGCGATCGCCCGGGCGTACGCGGCCCAGGGCGCCCGGGTCTTCCTCGCCGGCCGGACCCGCGCCACCCTCGCCGCCGTGGCCGGCCCGATCGGCGCGGAGATCGCCGAGGTCGACGCGCTGGACGCCGACGCGGTCGACGCGCATGCCGACGCCGTGGCCGCCACGGCGGGTGGCATCGACATCTCGGTCAACCTGATCGCCGACCACGACGTGCAGGGCACGGCCATGGTGGACATGCCGCTCGACGACTACCTGAGCCCGGTCGTCACCTCCGTACGCTCGAAGTTCCTGACCGCCCGGGCCGCCGCCCGGCACATGATGCCCCGGGGCTCCGGGGTGATCCTGACCTTCGGCGGCTCGGGCGACCCCACCGCGGCCCGCCGTTACCGGCTCGGCGGCCTGCTGACCGGTTTCGAGGCGATCGAGGCGATGCGCCGCCAGCTCGCCGCCGAGCTGGGCCCGCACGGCATCCGGGTCGTCACCCTGCGGACCGGCGGCGTGCCGGAGGCGATCCCGGTCGCCTTCGCGGGCCGCGCCGCGATCGAGGCGGATCTGACGGCGCGGACCCTGCTCGGCCGCACCGCGACCCTCGAAGACGTCGGTCACGTGGCGGTCTTCGCCGCTTCGGACTGGGCCCGCACGATCACCGGCGCCGCGCTCAACATGACGTGCGGCGCCGTCGTGGATTAGACCGCCTGCACCATGGAGACCGCGAACAGGTCCGCCGGGTCGGTCCAGAAGTGCCGCAGGGCGAAGCGCGCCGCCGCCAACTCGGCCGCCAGGCCCTCCCGGCGGAACTTCGCCGAGATCTCGGTGCGCAGCTCCTCCCCGGCGGCGAACTCCACGGTCAGGTCGAGATCGCGGATGGACACGCGCTGCGCCGAGGTGGCCCGCAGCCGCATCTCGATCCACTCGTGCTCGGCGTCCCAGAGCGCGACGTGGGCGAAGGCGTCCACGTCGAAGTCCGCCCCGAGCCGGTTGTTGACCACGCGCAGCACGTTGCGGTTGAACTCGGCGGTGACCCCGGCCGCGTCGTCGTACGCGGGCACCACCACTGCCGGGTCCTTGACCAGGTCGGTGCCGAGCAGCAGCCACTCGCCGGGCTGGAGCGCCGCCCGCAGCCGGGTCAGGAACTCGGCGCGCTCGGCGGGGACCAGGTTGCCGATGGTGCCGCCGAGGAACGCGACCATCCGGCTGTCGCCGTCCGGGATGTGCGCCAGGTGCCGGGTCAGGTCGCCGACCACGCCCCGGACGGACAGCCCGGGGTAGCGCACGGCGAGCCGGTCGACGGCCTCGCCCAGCGCGGAGGCCGACACGTCGAGCGGGACGAACGAGCCCAGCGTGCCGTGCGCGAGCAGCGCGTCGAGCAGCAGGACGGTCTTCTCCGAGGAGCCGGAGCCGAGCTCGACCAGGGTCTTGGCCTCGCTGATCCGGGCGATCTCGGCGGCGTGCCCGGTGAGGATCGCGCGTTCGGTGCGGGTCGGGTAATACTCCGGCAGCCGGGTGATGTCCTCGAACAGTTCGCTGCCCCGGGCGTCGTAGAACCACTTCGGTGGCAGCGATTTCGGGGTCGCGGTCAGCCCGGCGGCCACGTCGCCGCGCAGCGTACGGTCGAGGTCCTGATCGTCGAGATGGATCTCCAGCGCGCTCATGATCTCCCTAGGGCGGTGATGTCCAGTCCGGACGGTGTGGCGACCAGCAGATGGCCGTCCGGCACGGCCTGCCAGGCCGGGCCGGGATCGATGGGTTCGGAGCTGACCAGCACGGACGCGGCGTCCGCGCGGACGGAGAGGGCATGGCCGGCCGTGCTGGCGACGATCTGCCGTCCGTCGGTCAGCAGCAGGTTGAGCCGGGAGCCGGGCGCGGCCGCCGAGACCTCCGTGACCGTCTCGGCCAGCGCCTTGGCGGCCGGCACCCCGGCCCGCAGCCGGTCGCGGACCAGGGCCCAGAGCAGCGCCGCGTCGGTCGGGGCGTCGAGGGTCAGCAGGTCACGCACCGGCAGCCGGGCGGCCGGCCCGGCCACCGAGTCGGGCCAGCCCTTGACGACCCCGTTGTGGCTGAACAACCACGGCCCCTCGGCGAACGGCGCCGCCGCGGTCTCGACCACCGGCATGCCGACCGTGGCCGAGCGGACCGCCGCGAGCACGCCACCCGAGCGGGTGTGCGCGGCGAGCGCCGGCAGCGCGGCGTCCGACCAGAGCGGTGCCGCGCTGCGGTAGCGCACCGGGTCGGCGCCGTCGCCCGGATACCAGGCCACGCCGAAGCCGTCGGCGTTGATGGTGCCGCCGCCGCGCATGTCCCGCGGCGCCCACGCCTGCTGGGCCAGGGCGTGCGGCGCGTCGAACAGCAGCCGCGCCAGCGGCAGGGATGGACCCAGGTAGGCCAGATGGCGGCACATCAGCCGACGCCGGGCCCGGCGTCGCGGGCACAGCGGAAGCCGCTGAAGATCTGCCGTCGCACGGGGTGGTCCCAGTTGCGGAAGGTGCCGCGGCAGGCGGCCCGGTCGGTGCCGAAGGAGCCGCCCCGCAGCACCCGGTAGTCGCCGCCGAAGAACACCTGCGAATACTCCTCGTACGGGAACACGGCGAAGCCCGGGTAGGGGTGGAAGCCGGAACTCGTCCACTCCCACACGTCGCCGATGAGCTGGTGCACGCCCAGCGGCGAGGCGCCGTCGGGGTAGGCGCCGACGGGGGCGGGCGACAGGTGGCGCTGGCCGAGGTTGGCGTGCCGTGGCTCCGGGTCCTCGTCACCCCAGGGGAAGCGCCGGGACCGCCCGGACGCCGGGTCGAAGCGGGCGGCCTTCTCCCACTCCGCCTCGGTGGGCAGCCGGCGTCCGGCCCAGGCGGCGTAGGCCTCCGCCTCGAAGAAGCAGACGTGCACCACCGGCTGGTCCGGCACGATCCGCTCGGTGCGCCCGAACGCCGTGGCCGCCCAGCCGTCGCCGTCGCGTTGCCAGTGCAGGGGCGCGGTCAGGCCGGCCTGCTGGCGGTGGGCCCAGCCCCGCTCGCTCCACCAGCGTGGATCGTCGTAGCCGCCCGCGGCGATGAACTCCGCATACCGGCCGTTGGTCACCGGCGCGGCGTCGATGAAGAAGGCGGGCACCTGCACGGTGTGCGCGGGCCGCTCGTTGTCCAGCGCCCACGCCTCGGTGTCGGTGCCCATCGCGAACGGGCCGCCGGGGATCAGCACCTCGCCGGAGACGCCCACCCGGGCCGGCGGCGGCGGATCCGCCGCCAGCACCGGCGCGCCGGTGCGCAACTGGTGGGTGGCCAGCATCGTCTCGTCGTGCTGCTGCTCGTGCTGCACGATCATGCCGAAGGCGAACCCGTCCGCGAGCAGCGGCCGGCCCTCGTCCAGCCGCACCCGGTCCAGCACGTCGAGGGCCTTGTCCCGGACCTGCCCGACGTAGGCGCGGGCCTCGGCGGGGCCGAGCAGCGGCAGGGCCGGGCGGTCGCCGCGCGGATGCTTGAACGCGTCATAGAGCTCGTCGATGTCGCGGCGCACCGGCTCGCGGCCGCCGACGTCCCGGACGAGCCAGAGCTCCTCCTGGTTGCCGACGTGCGCCAGGTCCCAGACCAGCGGCGACATCAGCGGCGAGTGCTGCCGGACGAGATCGGCGTCGTCCACGGCGTCGGTCAGCAGGGCCGTGCGGGCGCGGGCGCGCTCCAGCTCGGCGGCGACGGCGAGGCGGAGATCCGGGGTCATCGGTGTGCGTCCTTCCGGGTGCCGGCGCGCTCCAGGCGCCGGTCGACGATGTCGGTGACCTCGTCCCGCACGGCGGGGGGCAGGCCGGTGCTGTCGAGGTTGCGGCAGGCCAGATCCAGCAGGTCGGTGGCGGTGCGCCGGATCGCGGGGTCGGCCAGCCCGGCGCGGGCGGCGGTCACCCACTCGCCGGCCGTGGCGGCGGCGACCGCGCGGGCCGCGTCGGTGGTCGCGTCGTCGGCGAGCAGCGCCGTCACCACCGCGGCCGGGGCGATCCACTCGGTGCCGGGCTGGGTGTCGAGGTAGCGGACCTCGAGGTAGCCGCGCGGCCGGACCGGCGGGAACAGCGTGCTCAGGTGGTAGTCGAGGTCGTCCACCCGCGGCGGATCGCCCAGCGCGCCGTCGATCCAGTCGGCGAAGCTGACCCCGGCCGGCACGTCCCAGGACTGCTCGCCCCGGCGCACGCACAGCAGCGGCGCGGCGAGGGCGTAGTCGGCCCAGCCGGTGGCCAGGTCGCCGGGGGTGCTGACCGGCCGGGTGCGGCCGGGATCGATGCCGTACCAGGTGGCCATCCGGGCCGAGGCCCAGCCGGTGTCGCGGCCGGCGTGCCGGCCCGAGGTGGCGAACGCGGCCAGCAACGCCGGCCCCATCTCGTGCAGGGCGCCCCAGCGGTGCGGCAGTTGCCGTTCGGTGCCGGCGTCGAGGCAGATCTGCATGCCGGCGGTGCTGCACATCATCGTGCGGCCGTGCCGGCCGGCGGCGTCGAAACTGCGCTGCATGGCGGCATATCGCGGGGTCTGCAGCATGCGCCGGGGCGACCGGTACGGATCGAGGCCGGTGTCACCCAGGACCAGGCCCGAGCGGGCCAGCAGGGCAGTGAGGTGCGCCTGGTCGGCGCTGAGGGATTGGTGCAATTCGGTGAGGGAGCCGGCCGGCGCCGAGGAGATCTCGAGCTGGCCGCCGGGCTCGACGGTCACCGCGCCACCGCCGGGTAGGACTGCGCCGGAGTGGGGATTGCCGAGTGCGGATGGTGCGTGGGTGCCGAGGGCTGTGCGCAGGTCGGCGGCTTCCAGGTAGGCCGCCGGGGCGTCGGAGCGATGGACGGTCCATTCCAATTCGACGCCGATGCGCCGGGGTGGACCGGTTTTGAAGCAGATGCCGGAGATGTGGTCGGCGGCCTGAGCGAGATGCCGCAGGACGCCGTCGGACCTCTTGTCTTCGTGACTGAAGGTGGGCATGCCCCTCCCCCGAGTAGATCAGTCCACGCCGGACCTTACCGACAATAGGCCGAGCTCGTATAGGTTGCCTGCGCCACACTCATCGCCGGTCAAGGCCGCGACGCCTGGACCAGAAAGCGGTGCGCGGTAGCCGCGTAGTGACCGTGGGTGCGGATGATCGCGTCGATCCGGCGCAGCGCGCGGTCGTACCGCTGGGGAGTGAAATCCCGGATCTGCCAGGGCACCGCCCGCAGCTGATAGACCAGCGCGCCGATGTCGTGGAACGTCAGCGCCGGGCGTTCCTCGCGGACGTCGGTCACGGTCAGCCCGGCCGCCTCCAGGGCCGCGACGGCCTTCGCCGCCGTCCAGCTCGTCGCGTACGGCGGTGGCGCGCCCAGCTCGGCGTTCAGGTCCTTCAGGTCGTCGCTGCCGACCTGCTGGCTCAGCAGCGTCCCACCCGGCTTGAGCAGGCGGGCGATGTCCTCGGCGGGCAACCGGCCGTGCCGGCTCAGCACCACGTCGAACTCGTTCTCCCCGCCCGGGAGCTCGGTGACCACCGACACCCCGAACGGCGTCAGCCGGTCCCGGGCCACCGGCACGTTCGACGCCCAGCTCTCCACCGCCACGGTGTGCGCGGGCAGCGGCGTCAGCTCCACGAGCAGCTCACCGCCGCCGGTGTCGAGATCCAGCAGGCTGCCCGCGTGCCGCAGCAGCGGCCGGGCCAGCCCGGGATAGGACCAGGACGGATCGGAACCGACCGCGCGGCCGTCGAGCCAGGCGAACTCCCACCCGGTGATCTGCACCCCGACGGCCTCATCGACGAGTCGGCCGTAATCCGGTGAAGTGCGCATGCCCGACGGTAACCGGGCTGCTCCGCGCGGCGCGACCGGGTTCGGCCCGGTCTACCATCCGGACATGGTGCGCCTCTGCGGTCGGACTGAAGTCGCAGCGATCGATGCGCGACCGTTCCTCGCCGCCCTGCCGGAACTGCTCGCCGGCTGGCGTGCGCTGGTCTTCGTCGACGGCGTGGTCCGGCATCCGGTCACCGAGCGCCCGCACGGCGGGCTGCGGGTCGTCGACGGGCGGCATCCGTTGCCGGGTGTGACCTACCGGCTGGTGCTGCGCGAAGACGAGGTGCCGGCCCCGACGGCCGAGGAAGCGGCGGTGGCGGCCCGGCTGGTGCACGCGGACGCGAAGGCCGCGACCGAGTGGGAGCGCGGCCGGATCGCCGCGGCGCGGGCCACCGGGCGGGTGGAAACGACCTGGCACGCGTACGCGATCAGGCTCGAAGCCGACGAGCGGGAACGGACGTGCTTCACCGTGCACCACGACGGCTCGGGCACCCGGGCGCGGGTCGAGCTCTCCCCGGGGCCGGCCGGCGTGCAACTGGAGGTGCCGGACTGGCTCGGCGCCCGCGGGCTGCTCAGTGGCATGGTGACCGTGCGGGTGCAGGTCGATCCGAGCCGGCTGCCGCCGTACGGGAACACCGAACCGCAACTGGTCGCGGCGGTGACCCACCCGCGCGGCCGGGCCACCGCGGAGCTGGCCGTGACCGCGGCCGAGCCGGGCCGCTGGCTGGTGACCACCCAGGCGAGCGCCCAGGGGGCCGGCTGGCTGCGGCCGTTCGTCGGGCTGCTCGCGCCGCTCATGAAGCGGCCGGCGCAACGCGGCCTGGACGGCTTCCTGGCGGGGCTGCCGGCGCGCCTGGAGGCGCTGAACGAAGGGATCGCCGCCCGATACCCGGACCCGCCGGACCCGCACACCCTGGCGGGCCAGGTCCTGGCCGACCTGATCTCGGCCGTCCCGACGACGGCCCCCGCTCCGGCCTGAGCCGCCCGCTCACGCCGGCGCGGGCTGTCAGTCGGTGATCGTGTCCAGGATCTTGCGGGCTTCGTCGTCCAGGCGGACCCGGCGGGCGGTCATGTTGTCGATCAGGTGGCCGAGCGATGACGTGCCCGGAATGAGCAGGACGTTCGGGCCCAGCTCCAGCAGCCAGGCCAGCGCGACCTGGGACGGCAGCGCCTCCAGCCGCTCCGCGACGGCGATCAGCTCCGGGTGGGTGAGCAGCCCGTCGGCCCCGGCGAAGGCCGAGCCGAGCGGGAAGAACGGCACGAACGCGATGCCCAGCTCCTGGCACTCGCGCAGCAGCGGCAGCGACTCGCGGGCCAGCAGGTTCAGCGGGTTCTGCACGCAGACGATCTCCGTGCGCTGCACCGCGTGCACGAGCTGCTGGCGGGACACGTTGCTCAGCCCGATCCCGGCGATCAGGCCCTCGTCCCGGATGGCGATCATCGCGTCGAGCTGCGCGTCGAAATCGCCACCGCCGTCCAACAACCGCAGGTTGACCGCGTCCAGCCGGTCGACCCCGAGCGAGCGCAAGTTGTCGAGCACGCCGGCCCGCAACTGCTCCGGCGCCAGCGCCGGCAGCCAGCGCCCGCTGTCGTCCCGGGCCGCGCCGACCTTGCTGACCAAGACAAGATCATCCGGGTACGGCCGCAGCGCCTCGCGGATCAGGCCGTTGACCACGTCCGGTCCGTAGTACTGCGCGGTGTCGATGTGGTTGACGCCCAGCTCCACCGCCTTGCGCAGGACGTCGAGTGCGGTGGCGCGGTCACGTGGTGGTCCGAAGGCCCCGGGCCCGGCGAGCTGCATCGCGCCGAAGCCGATCCGTCGCACCGAGCGGTCGCCGAGCGGAAAGGTGTCATCAGTCACGCCCCTCACTCTACGATTCCCACCCGGTTCCGCCAGAGGTCACCGAAATGCCCGACCCTATTCGGGCCCGCGCGGCTCAGCAGAGGTCGGCGAGGATCTCGGCGATCGCTTCCGGCTTGTGGCGCATCGTCGCCCGGCCGACGGACAGCTCGCAGCGCACCACCCCCGGGTCGCCGGTCTCGACCGGGCTCGGCCACACCCACAGCCCGGTCTCCTCGGAGATCCGCTTCGCGTTCGCCCGGAAGCGCTCCGAAGTCGTCGCGAACAGCAGATGCATCATCGGCGTCTGCGGCGGGTCGGGCACCACCCGGACCGTTGGCACCCGGGCCAGCGCCGCCGCGATGGCCCGGGCGTGCGCCAGCCGGGCCGGCATCTCGGCCAGCGCGGCGTCGAGCAGCCCCAGCGCCGACGCCGCGGCCGGCCACATGGCGAACAACGTCCCGCCCAGCCGCCCCCGCCACTCCCGCACCTGGGCGACATCCGACGCCGACCCGGCCACGCAGCAGCCCGGCAGCGCCCCGATGCCCTTGTAGAACGACACGTACACGGTGTCGAAGAGGGCGGCGATCTCGGCGGGGCTGCGCTCGTAGCCGGCGCTGGCCTCCCACAGCCGGGCACCGTCGAGGTGCACGGCGGCGCCCCGGTCACGGGCCCACGAGGTCTGCGCGACCAGCTCGTCCCACGGCGGCAGCGACCCGCCGAGATCACGCTGCGGAAGCTCCAGCAGGAGCGCCGCCACCGGCTCGGCCACGCCGTTCAGGTCGTCGATCCGGATCAGCCGTTCGAAGTCGCCGACCGGCCGCCCGACGAGCTGGTGCAGCCGCGCATAGCCCTGCCCCTCGTGCCGCTCGACGTGCGAGTACGGATGCCAGACGATCGTCCGGCTGGTGCGCTGATCGGCGTGCACGCGCAGGGCGGCACCCTGCGCCATGGTGCCGCTGGGCAGGAACACCGCGGCCGGCTTGCCGAGCACGGTGGCGACGTGCGCCTCCAGCTCGGCCACGACACCGCCCTCGCCGTACAGGTCGGTGGCGGTATCGGGGTCGATCGTGGCGAGCATCTCCGGCGGCCGGAGCAGGCCGTTGCTGTTCAGAGCGTCGGTGCAGGCGGCCCGGCGGGCGTTGAGGTCGTCATCCACCGCGCCAGTCTGTCGTGTTACCGCCCCGGTGTCAGGGTGCCGGCGGATGTCCGCTAGCGGCGCACGGGCATGAGGAGCGAGAACGTGCCGGTGCCGCGTACCGCCAGGGGTTTGATCGGGCCGTCGAGCTCCAGGACCAGCTGGCCGGCGCCGCCCGCGCCGAGGGCCTGGAGCAGGAATTCGCGGTTGACCGCGACGTGCGCCTCCTCGTCGGCGGCCCACTCCGCATCGGCCGCGACCCGCAGCCCGCCGGCCGGATCCAGGCCCAGCACGGTGACGTCGAACTGCCTGCCCTCGTGCTCCCGGGGCACGGCCGGCACCGCGCCGACCGCCGCGCGCAGGGCCGACACGTCGACCGTCACCTGCCGGGTGCCGGCCGCGCCGAGGTCGATCAGGCGGCGATAGTCGGGGAAGTCGACGTCGATCGGCTTGCCCTCGACAAGCCGCCCGTCGACCTCGGCGCTGAGCAGGTCCGGGGTCAGCGTGAGCACCGCCGGGCCGTCCCCGGCGAGCAGCGCGCGCAAGTCGGCTATGAACGGCAGGGGCGCCACGAGCCTGGCCGGCGGCCCGGAGCCGGCGGTGGCAGCCTCGGCGACGGCCAGCCGGTAGCGGTCGGTCGCCACCACGGTCAGCCCCGCGGCCCCGGTCTCGAACAGCACCCCGCCCAGCGGGAGCTCGGGGTCGGTGGAGGCGGCGAAGCGGACCGCGTCGAGGGCGGCGGCGAGGGCGGCGGCGGGCAGCGAGATTCTGGTCACGGTGTGCTCCTGAAGATCCAGCAGGGCATGGACGCGGGAGAGCTCACGACGGGCGTCGGCGAGGCCGTCCTCCAGCCGGCGCAGGTGCTCGTCGAGCAGCTCGCGCACCGCCGGGGGATTCCGCAGCTCCGCGACCGCGCGGGTGATCCCGGCGACCGGCATCCCCACCCGGCGCAGCCCCGCCACCAGTCGGGCCGCCCGGAGCTGGTCGTCGCTGTAGCGGCGGTAGCCGGTCGTGGGATCCACCTCGGCCGGGACCAGCACCCCGGCCCCGTCGTAGAAGCGCAGCGCGCTGATGCTCAGGCCGCTGGCCCGCGCGATCTCCCCGATGCCGTACATGTCGTCGCTCTCCACACCTGAGACCCTGCTGTCTCGACCTGCTCGAGGGTCAAGCGCCTGTGCGATGGTGCTTGTCATGGCGCGTGACGTGGTGATGGTGAACGGTCGGCCGGGCTCGGGCAAGTGCGGACCCGCGGACGAGCTGGGCCTGCTGCGCCGGGCCCGCGACCGGATGGACCGCGACTATGCCCAGCCGCTCGACGTGGCCGCGCTGGCCCGGACCGCGTGCATGTCGCCCAGCCACTTCAGCCGCCGCTTCCGGGCCGCCTACGGCGAATCCCCGTACGGCTATCTCATGACCCGCCGCATCGAGCGGGCCAAGGCGCTGCTGCGCCGCGGCGATGTCGGCGTCACCGAGGCCTGCGTCCGGGTGGGTTGCACCTCGCTGGGCTCCTTCAGCGCCAGCTTCTCCGCCCTGGTCGGCGAGTCGCCGTCCGCCTACCGCGCCCGGGACCACCGGGCGGCCGGCGCCATCCCGGGCTGCGTGCTCAGCCGGCTGGGGCGACCGGGTCGGTTTCGAGAAGCGGCCGCCGCCCGGGCCTCCTAGCGTGGTCGGCATGACTCTCTCGCTGTCGCACTGCTTCCTGATCGTGCACGACTACGACGCGGCGCTCGCCTTCTATCGCGACGTCCTGGGCCTCGAGGTGCGCAACGACGTGACCTTCGAGGAGAACCGCTGGCTGACCCTGAGCGCACCGGAGCAGCCCGGGGTGGAGATCGGCCTGGAGATACCCGGCTACTTCCCGCACACCTCGCCCGCCGACCGGCAGGCGACGGCGGACCTGCTGGCCAAGGGCCTGCTGCCGGGCATCATCTTCCGCACCGACGACTGCGACAAGACCTTCGAGAAGGTGCGGGCGGCGGGCGCCGAGGTGATCCAGGAGCCGATCGACCAGCCGTACGGCGTCCGCGACTGCGCCTTCCGCGACCCCTCGGGAAACATGGTCCGGTTCTCCGAGGGGTCGGCGGATGGGCTCAATCCGTGACGGTTCCGGTCACCGTGCCCAGCGGGGGCGGCTCCTCCTCGCCCCGGCCGCTCCGCGTCAGCTCGATCTGGACCACCTCGTCGGGCTCGTCCGTCGAGTCGACGACGGTCGGGATGGTCAGCTCACCGGCCAGCTCACCGGGCGCCACCTCGGTGTAGGGCTGCAGATAGGTCTGGGACAGCGGCCGCGACGGCAGCGGCTCCTCGCCGGTCTGCTCCGTGAACCAGGTCGGGTCGACGTCCGTGCTGGACAGCTCGGTGCCGGTGGCGGGTGGCTGCAGGCCGCCCGCCACCCAGATCGGGATCTCCGCGGCGGCGGACAGCCGGATCCGCCAGGACAGCGTGCCGCCCTCGGCGACTCGGTCCGCGACCGGCTCGACGGTGATCCGAGGCGCGGGGTCGTCGTCGTTCACCAGTACGCCGCCGATGTAGTCCCCGATCACCGTGCCCCGCACGGCCTTGGCGTTCAGCACGGAGGCCTCCCCGGCGCCGTAGAGCGTGTCGCCGGTGACCTCGACCGGCACCCGGATGGTCCGGGTGCCCGGCCGGACCGCGACCAGCCACGACCTGGTCTCGGAGGTGTTGCCGTCGGTGAGGAACATCCGCACCTGACCGGTGCCGCGGCCGGTCACCTTGACCGGCACCTGGTAGGTCCGGGTGCCCGCATCCCCCTCGGCGACCCTGAGCTCACCGATGTCGATCCGCGGCAGCGAGACCGGCCGCACCGCCGGGGTGCCCGGCCGCCAACCCCACGCGTCGATCAGCCAGGCCCGGCCGGCGGCGCCGCGCGGCGTCAACTCCAGCTTCGCCACCTTGCCGCGAACCTGCTTGATCGGCACCCGGACCTCCTGGCCCCAGTGCGCGGTCGTGTATTCGGTGCCGGGCAGGCCGTCCAGGCGGACCTCGCCGAGCTCGGTCCGGCGGCCGGTCGTGTCGGTGACGGCGACACCGAACCGGTTGTTCGTGGTGTTGGGCGGCACCACCAGCCGCAGGGCCAGGTCACGCGCGCCGGCGACGCTGACGGGCCGGCCCGGCCGCAGCGCGACCGGCTGCCCCGGCGCCGACCAGGTCATGTCGACGGCGTAGCGGCCCGGCTCGCGGGCGAAGCCGAACGGGACGAAGTGCGGGGACGGGCTGAACCAGGCGTCGGTGGCCAGGCACGCCTTGGTCGCGTCGTCGGTGACCTGCTCGCAGAGCCGCCCGCCGGTGACCTTGACGGACTCGTCGGGGATGAGCGCGGCGGTGCGCCCGGCGCCGATCGCGTGGCTGAGCACCCGGGCCGTGCCGGCGGACGGGGCCCGCACGCCGGAGCCGTCGAGCAGCGGCCGGACCCGGTCGTCAGCACCGACGAAGAGCCGCGCGGCAGCCGCGATGTACGTCGCACCGACCGTCTGCTCCTGCTGCGCCGTGAGCCGGGTCGCGGTGCCGGGCGAGCACACCGGGTCGGGCACCTCGCCACCGTAGAAGTCGTCGAAGGACGGCGCGACCGACTGGCCCGGCGTCCACTCGGTGTTGAAGAAGTTGTGGTTGGCGCCGATGGCGTACAGCGAGCTGTGCAGGGCCTTGCCCCGGCTGACCCCGCGGGTGGCGTCGACGAAGATCTGACCCTGCAGGTCGGCGACGTCGCCGTCGCAGCCGGGCAGGATCGTCGCGGACGGCACGTCCGGAACGGGGTTCTGCCCAAAGATCGTCGGGCCGATCAGCAGCATGCCGCGGATCGCCCAGCGGACCTTGCCGTGGTAGCCGTCCTGCGCGGCGGGTGGCGGGGTGAGGCTGTCCATCGCGGCGCGGCTGACGCCCTCGCCGCCACGGGAGTGTCCCATGAGGAACACCTTGGACAGGTCCGCCCGCGGCGCGGACTTCACGATGGCCGGTGCGTTCGCCCGCCCGGCGCCGGCCCAGTCGGCCCAGCGCGCGAGGTGCAGCCGCACCAGGGAGGACCGGGCCTGGGCGCCGCCGTCGAAGGCGGCGAAGTCCTGGCCGTTGATGCCGTTGGCCGAGATCGACACGGTGACGTATCCCTGCGAGGCCAGCAGCTCCTGGGCCTGGAGATAGCCGCGGTGGCTCGGGATCGGCAGCGTGCCCTCGGCGCAGGGCCAGTCGCCGCTCAGCGCGTCCTCGTCGGCGCCCTTGAAGCAGGTGTAGTGCCGCCCGTGCAGGAACAACGCGAGCGGGCGCGGGCCGGGCGCACCTCGCGGGGCGACCACCACCCCCTGCATCTCGACCGGTGCCGGGAAGTCCGGCAGCTTCACCCCGGGCAGCGTGTATTCGCCGGTGACCGTCCGGTACGGCCCCTTGACGCCGGGATCCACCTTGCTGGCCGGGAGAGCCTGCGGCGCCGCCGGTGGCACTGCCGCCCGCTTGCGCGCCGATGCCGGCGGGGCCGCGTCGAGGCGCCGGCCGCCGGCGCGGACCTGCAGGTCCCGCAGGCTCCTGGCGTGCTCCAGCGGCAGCCGGAAGGTGCGGTCGTCGGCCGCCGCCTGCGGCCGGCCCAGCAACTGGTCACCGGCGTAGAACTCGACCGCCGCGTCGCCCATCGGGATCCGCTTGTCGGCCCGCCAGGTCAGCTGGCCGTCCGTCACCGACCAGCCGTCGTCCGGCGCCGGATCGGGCGGGGCCGCCCATGCCTGACCCGCGCCACTCACCAGTAAAGCCGCGGCAAGCGCCGCCGATACGAGAAGTCTCCGCATGCCTCCGTGTCTACCGAATACATGCAAATGGTTCGATTGATGACTAAACAAGCAGGGTGCCGGCGACGCCGGCCATGACCACCGCGATCAGGCCGTCGAGCACCCGCCAGGCCGTCGGCCGGGACAGCACGGGCGCGAGCCGGTGCGCGCCCAGGCCCAGGCCCGCGAACCACACCGCGCTCGCCAGCGCCGCGCCGATTCCGAACAGCCACCGGTGCGGATATTGCTGCGCGAGCGAGCCGAGCAGCAGGACGGTGTCGAGGTAGACGTGCGGGTTGAGGTAGGTCAGCGCGAGGCAGGTCAACAGCGTCGCGCGCAGCGTCGCCGGGGCCTGGCCGGCCGGCTTCAGCGCGCTCGGCCGCCACGCCCGCTTCGCGGCCAGCGCCGCATAGCTCAGCAGGAACGCGGCGCCGACCCAGCGGATCACGGTCACCACGGTGGGCTGCGCGGCCACGGCCGCGCCGAGCCCGGCGATCCCGGCCGAGATCAGCACCAGGTCCGAGACGGCACAGATCACGACCACCGGCAGTACGTGCTCCCGGCGCAGTCCCTGGCGCAGCACGAACGCGTTCTGGGCGCCGATGGCGACGATGAGCACGACGGTGGCGGCGAAGCCGGCAAGCGCGGAGGTGAGCACCCGCTCGACGCTAGGGCCGGACCGTGGTGTACTCCAGCTAAAGATTCTTCATTAACATTAGGGATTCTGTTCTTGGACGCGATCCAGCTGGCGACCTTCCAAGCGGTCATCGAGGACGGCAGCTTCGAGGCCGCCGCCCGGACGCTGCACGTCACCCCGTCCGCCGTCAGCCAGCGGATCAAGGCCCTGGAGCAGGCCGTCGGCCAGGTCCTGGTGCGCCGGACCAAGCCGTGCGAGGCCACCGAGGCCGGCCAGCCGCTGGTACGGCTCGCCGGCCAGCTCGCGCTGCTCGAACGCGAGGCCCTGGACGCGGCCCGGGGCGGTCTGGCGGGCGGTGGCCGCACCCGCATCTCGGTGGTCGTGAACGCCGACTCCCTGCACAACTGGTTCATGCCCGCGTTGGCCGCGATCCCGGCGGAGCTGGCCCTGAGCTTCGACCTGCACCAGGACGACGAGGACTACACCGCGGAGCTGCTGCGGGCGGGCACGGCGATGGCCGCGGTGACGGCGCAACACGTGGCGGTCAAGGGCTGCCGAGTGGAGAAGCTGGGCGCGATGCGCTATCTCGCGGTGGCCGCCCCGGGCCACTTCGCGGACTTCGCCACCACGCCGATGCTCGTCTTCAACCGCAAGGATCGCCTCCAGCACCGCTTCCTCGCCGCGCTGGGCCACGGCGGGAAGGAGCCGCCGATCCACTACGTACCGGCGGCGAATGCCTTCGTCGAGGCGATCCGGCTGGGCCTGGGCTGGGGCATGGTCCCGGAGCAGACCGCCCGCGAGGACTTCGCCGCGGGCCGGGGCGTTGATCTGGCCCCGGGCCGGCACATGGACGTGCCGCTCTACTGGCAGTACTGGCGGATGGAATCGACGGTGTTGACGGCCCTGACCACCGCGGTCAAGGCCGTCGCGGCCGGGGCGTTGCGTTAGTCGTTGGCGTGCAGGGCGGCGTTGAGCTCGATGCCCGTGCCCTTGCGCGGCCGGGCCTCCAGGGCGCCGGTCACCGAGTTGCGCCAGAACAGCAGGCCGGGCACGCCGGAGAGCTCGCGGGCCTTGACCACCCGGCCGTCCGGCAGCGTCAGCTTCGACCCCGCGGTGATGTAGCAACCGGCCTCGACCACGCAGTCGTCGCCGAGCGAGATGCCGATGCCGGCGTTCGCGCCGAGCAGGCTGCGCTCGCCGATCGACACCTTGTCCTTGCCGCCGCCGGAGAGCGTACCCATGATCGACGAGCCGGCGCCGACGTCGGAGCTGTCCCCGACGACGACACCCTGCACGATGCGGCCCTCGACCATCGAGGTGCCCAGCGTCCCGGCGTTGAAGTTGCAGAAACCCTCGTGCATGACGGTGGTCCCGCTGGCCAGATGCGCACCGAGCCGCACCCGGTCGGCGTCGGCGATCCGCACCCCGGAGGGCGTCACGTAGTCGGTCATCCGCGGGAACTTGTCGACACCGAACACGGAGAGATGCCGGCCGGCGGCGCGCTCGATGAGGCGCAACTCGTCCACCCGATCCGGCGGGCACGGCCCGGCCGACGTCCAGGCGACGTTCGCCAGCATGCCGAAGATGCCGTCGAGGTTCTGCTCGTTCGGCCGCACCAGCCGGTGCGACAACAGGTGCAACCGCAGGTACGCGTCCGAGGCGTCCTTGATCGGGTCGGCGAGCGAACCGATCTCGACCCGCACCTCGACCGTGGTGAGGCCGGCGAGCGCCTTCGGCCCGGTGAGGCCGGCGGGAAGCGTGGGCGCCTGGTCACCGATGGCGCCGAGACCGAGGAAACCACTCGGATACCAGGTGTCGAGCACCTGGCCCTCGGCGGTGACGGTGGCGAGGCCGATGCCCCAGGCAGGCGAGGTCGAGATCGCGGTACTCACCCCGCGAACCCTACTAGGACCCGACAGTGCCTCGACCCCCGGATCACCGTCCGCCGGCGCGGGCGTCGACGATCGCCGCGACCGCGTCCAGCCAGCGTGCGAAGGGCTCGTCGGCATCGTCGGCGGCCGCCAGCGCGAGCCACGGTCTCACCAGCGCCGACTGCTCCGCCGTGGGGAGCGGCTGGGCGAGCTGGACCGCATAGCCCGCACCGCCCCGGCGGACGACCTCCGCCAGAAAGCTCAGCGACCGGGGTGGCACACCGGCCCGGTCGGCCTGGATCGCCGCCGAGACCGCGCAACCGGTCACCAGCTGCCGCGCGGGCTCCGCCGAACGCAGGGCCTCGGTGATCGCCGCCGCCACGTCCACGGTCGCCATCTGCTCGTCGGTCCGCATGCCGGGCCTGCTCATAGACCTGCCTTCGCCGGCAGCCGGATCGTGCTCGGGGTGGACGGGATCTCCGGGTCGATGCTGTCCACCCGGCCCTCGACGAAGTCCCGCTCCGTGATCCAGTAGGTGTAGCCCCACGGGTTGTACACCTGCAGCTGATCACCGGAGTGCCCGATCACCATCAGCTGATGGGTCTCACCCCGCTCGTGGGTGGAGAACGGCACCGGATAGCCCTCGTCGACCGCCCGTTCGATCGACGGGATCGTCGCCTCCCGGGCAGCCACGTCGGCCAGCTCGACGTTGCCGTAGCCGGCCCCGGTGCGCGGGGCGATCACCTCGTTCGCCGCGGTCTCCGACTGCTCGGAGGTCATGCCGTCGTCGCCGAAGTGCTCCTGGAACCAGGTGCGGCCGCCGTCGTAGACCTGTTGCTGTTCGTCCCGGAGGCGGTTGGCGAACGCGGCCGGGTTGTCGAACTCGGGATCACCGGGATGGCCGCCGGTCGTGAGCCGCAGCGCGTAGAGCGGGTCCACCTCGGCGAGCGCGGTCACCGTCGACGTGGCGACGCAGGTGGGCTGGTTTCCCTGCGCCCACCGGGCGGATCCGAACGAGACGTGGTCCTTGCCCGGGGTCGGACTCTCGACGTCCATGGACAGCGGGCTCAGGTGTTCCTCCAGCCAGCCCGGGTCGTCGCCGTGCCCGGCGATCAGCTGGTCGAATTCGGCCACCTCCGGCACCGAATGCCCCGCCGCCAGCGTTTTCAGCAGGTAGGCCCGGTGCTCCGGGGAGGCCGCCGCCGCCAGCAGGCCGGTCAGCCGGGCCCGGTCGTCGTCGCTCAGCGCCGCCAGGGCCTCGGCCGCCCGCTGGTCCATCGCCGGGGTCAGCACCGGGGGGTGCGGCACCATCGTCCGCGTCCAGCCGGCTCCGGCGATCACCACCTCGTCGACCGCCGACAGCGGCGAGTCGCTCAGCCGGCCGGTGCGGGCCTGCGTCTCGATCTCGTGCAGGGCCGTGGCGAAGTCCTCCGCCGCGTTACGCATGGCGATGTGCGCGTCGACCCGGCTGTCGATCTTCGTGATCGCCCGCGCGTGCTGCTCGCGCATCACCTGGCCCTCGTACTCCAGGTTGGGCACCGGGCCCCAGGCCATCGCGCCGACCGTGGTGGCGATCTCGGCCAGCCCGGCCGCGTTCGCCCGGTCACCGGGCTCGAGCTGCACCCGCTCGGCGTGCTGCCGGACCTGACCGCTGATCGCGCGGAACGCCGTCAGCGCCCGGAACATGTCGTCGGCGAGCGCCCCCAGCGCCTCGTTCGCGCTGACGTGGGTGTCGCCGGTCCAGACCTCGCTGATGCCGATCTTGTGCAGCGGGTCGGCCGCCTCCAGCGCCCGCTCCACCGACTGCGCGACGGTCTCGCAGTAGTCCGCGATCGTGCGCAGCTCGTCGGCGTCGCCACCGAAGGTCGGCACGGCCGCCGCCGCGGCGCAGGCCGCCGCGAGCTCGTCGGCACCCCAGACGCCGTGCGCGTCGTGGATGTCGTCCTGCAGGTCCTGCAGCCGGTCCAGTTCGTCGCTCATCGGCTGCCGGCCAGCCGCCCGGAGCCGCGCGCGTCGGACGCGTCGTAGTCGGTGGCGGCCGCGTCGAGGGCGTCCGCCAGCTGCCGCGCAGCCTCGGCCAGCACTTCGGTCTCCTTCTCCCAGGCGGCGACCGCCGCCCGGTACGGCCCCGGTGTGGTGTAGGTGTCGAAGGCCCCACCGACCCGGAAGTCGCGCTCGGGCCCGCCGGCCTGAATCCCGGCCCGCCGGAGGTTCTCGGCCACCTCGCGGCGGAGCTTCGTCGCGGCCGCCCGTAACTGTGCAGAATCGACCTGCATCGTCGTTCGCCTCCCGACAATCCGAACCCGGGAATCCTAGTCGGAAACCACCCCCCGTGTCCGTCCCGTCTCACTCCGCGCATCGGCGTCCCGCTTCCCGGCTGAGCGGTAATGTGCCGCTCATGGCGAACCCGCTGACCCCCGACGTGCTCGTCGATCCGGTGGTGCTCACCCGCACCCTGGTCGACATCGAGTCCGTCTCCCGCGACGAGAAGGCCATCGCCGACTGCGTCGAGGAAGTCCTGCGGCAGGCGCCGCACCTGCACACCGAGCGGTTCGGCAACACGGTCATGGCCCGTACCGACCTGGGCCGCGAGCGCCGGGTCGTGCTCGCCGGCCACCTCGACACGGTCCCGCTCAACGACAACTTCCCGTCGACCGTGGTCGACGACCTGATCTACGGCTGCGGCACCTCGGACATGAAATCCGGGGTCGCCCTGGCCCTGCACCTGGCGGCGACCCTGCCCGAGCCCGGCTACGACATCACCTACCTCTTCTATGAGGCGGAGGAGATCGAGGCGCGGTTCAACGGCCTGCATCTGGTCGCGCAGAGCCGTCCGGAGTGGCTCCGGGCCGACTTCGCGTTGCTGCTGGAGCCCACGTACGGCGTGGTGGAGGCCGGCTGTCAGGGCACGCTGCAGGCCCGGATCCGGACCCACGGCCGGCGCGCGCACCCGGCGCGGGCCTGGCGCGGAGTGAACGCGATCCACGGGGCCGGTGAGGTGCTACGCCGGCTCGCCGACTACCGCCCGCGCACGGTGACCATCGACGGGTGTACGTACCGTGAGGGGTTGAATGCTGTTCGGATAGCCGGCGGCGTAGCCGGCAACGTGATCCCCGACGAGTGCGAGGTCGAGGTCAACCTGCGCTTCGCCCCGGACCGCTCCGAGCGGCAGGCGCTCGATCACGTGCGCGAGGTCTTCGCGGATTTCGACGTGGAAGTGACCGACTCGGCGCCCGGGGCGCTGCCCGGGCTGAGCGCGGAGCCGGCGCGGGAATTCCTGACCGCCGTCGGTGCGGAGCCGGCCGCGAAGCTCGGCTGGACCGATGTGGCGCGTTTCGCCGCGCTGGGCATTCCGGCGCTGAACTACGGTCCGGGCGATCCGGCGTTGGCCCACGCCCCGGACGAGCACGTCGAGATCGGCAAGATCCGGGACGGCGCGGCCACGCTGCACCGGTGGCTGACCTCGTACGAGTAGGGGTCAGGCCGGCTCGGCGGGCCGGGGTATCTCCACCGTGGTCTCCGGGTCGAAGGACGGCTCCGCGCCGGGCGGCGGCAGGGCGAGGGCCATCCGGCGCTCCTCGACCACGAGGCGGATGCGCCGCTGCATGCGGCGCTGCATCTTCATACGCTCGTAACGGGTCATCACGGTGGCTCCTCTGCCCAGATGCCCGGCCGGGGGCCGGGCGCCGTGTCTGCGCCGTGCGGGGTGGTAACTGTACAGACGCTCCAGAGCTACCGTCCGTTGCTTCAATCTGGCAAAAAGGCCGCTGCGTCGCAATCCTCTTCCCGAAACCCAACCGGTTATTCACCGGTTACGGACCGTCCGCACTACCGTGGTTGCCATGACGGACAGCACCAATAGCCGTAAGCGCGTACCCCCGGAGCGTCATCGCGGCGCCGTCACGCTCCGGCGTGAAGCTATGCCGCTGAGCACGGCGGACGAGAAACTGCTCGATTCCCACCACCGCGGTGAGTGGAAGACCAAGGACGCCTGGCGGGCGCTGCGCATCCTGTCGGAATTCGTCGAGGGATTCGACACCCTCGCCGATCTGCCGCCCGCGGTGAGCGTCTTCGGCTCGGCCCGCAGCGCACCCGACAGCCCCGAGTGCGTCCTGGCCGCCGACCTGGGCGCGGCGCTGGCCGAGGCGGGCTATGCGGTGATCACCGGCGGCGGTCCGGGGGTGATGGAAGCGGCCAACCGCGGCGCGACGGAGGCCGGCGGCATGTCGGTCGGACTCGGCATCGAACTGCCGTTCGAGCAGGGCCTGAACGGCTGGGTCGACATCGGCATCGACTTCCGCTACTTCTTCGTGCGCAAGACCATGTTCGTCAAGTACGCGCAGGCGTTCGTCGTGCTGCCCGGCGGCTTCGGCACGCTGGACGAGCTGTTCGAGGCGATCACCCTGGTGCAGACCAGGAAGGTGACCCGGTTCCCGGTGATCCTGATCGGCACCGAGTACTGGAGCGGGCTGCTGGACTGGATCAAGGGCCGGCTGCTGGTCGACGGCAAGGTCAACCAGGCGGACCTGGACCTGATCATGCTGACCGACGACGTGCAGGAGGCGGTGCGGTTCATCGTGGACGCCGACGTGGCGCTCGCCGAGAACGGAATCCGGTGACGTGGCGGCGATCTGTGTCTTCTGCGCCTCGTCCAACGCCATCGACCGGCAATGGCTCGACCTCGCGGCCCAGCTCGGCAAGGCCCTCGGCCCCCGCGGTCACACCCTGGTCTCCGGCGGCGGCCGGGTCGGCATGATGGGCGCCGTCGCCGACGGGGCCCGGGCGGGCGGCGCGCACACGCTGGGCGTGATCCCGCAGTCGCTGGTCGACCTGGAGGTGGCGGACACCCAGGCGGACGAGCTGATCGTCACCACGGACATGGGCGCCCGCAAGAATCTGATGATCGACCGGTCGGACGCGTTCATCACCCTGCCGGGCGGCCTGGGCACCCTGGACGAACTCTTCGAGGTCTGGACGACCGCGACCCTCGACCTGCACCGCAAGCCGATCATCCTGCTGGACCCGGCGGGCTTCTACGAGGGGATGTGGGGCTGGCTGGCCGGCCTGGCCGACACGGAATTCATCCGCCGGCCGGCCCTCGCGCAGGTGACGACGGTGAGCTCGATCGAGGCAGCCCTGGACGCGGTCGAGCGGGGGACCCGGCACTGATCGGGCTCCGTCGGGAGCGTCACGCCGGGGCGGGAGTCGCCCCGCCCCGGCGTGACCAGGGGCCTCGGCGGCCCGCCGGGCGACTCGGAGGGCACGCCGGGCACGCGTTCACCCGAAGCGGCCGCGCCGCGGGCGGTCCCTTCCTGCTCGGGCCCTGCCGAACCGGTGCGACTCTGGCTGCCGGTCCGGCAGGGGGCTCGCGGCGCGGGAGCTAGATGGGTTTAGCGTGACGCTGCTCTCCCACGCGGCGCCCGTCAAGAGCCAGCGGCCGGTGGCGTTTCCCGAAAGGTGCGCATCGGCGTCCGTCAGTCGGCCGGCGCGTGGAAGACTTCGGGACATGCCCCCGCAACGGGCGACCCTGCTCCAGGTCGCACAACGGGCCGGTGTGTCCCGCAGTACGGCGTCCTTCGTCCTCGCCGGACGCCACGTCGACATGCGCATCTCCGAGGACGCTCGGCAACGAGTGCTCCGGGCGGCCCAGGAGCTGGACTACCGGCCGAACCTCATGGCACGAAGCCTGCGCACCAAGGTCACCAAGACCATCGCGCTGGTCTCTGACACGCTCGCGTCCGACCCGTACGCCGGCCGCGCGATCCACGGCGCCCTCGCCGCAGCCGTCGCCCACGGCCACCTGCTCTTCATCGGTGAGACCGAGGGCGAGGCGGTCATCGAGGAGAAACTGATCTCCGACTTCCTGGACCGGCAGGTCGACGCCTTCGTGTACGCGAGCATGTTCACCCGCTACGTACGAGTGCCGAAGCAGCTCAAGGGCCAGCCCGTGGTGCTGCTCAACTGCATGACCCGGGCCGCCAGGCCGGCGTACCACTCGGTCATCCCGGACGAGGTCGCCGCCGGCTGGAGCGCCGCCAAGGTGGTGCTCGAGGCTGGTCACCGCGAGGGCATCCACCTGCTCGGCAACCCGGCCCACCACGTCTTCGCCGGCCGGGAACGGCTCGCCGGCATCCGCGAGGGCTTCGGCGCGGCGGGCATCAAACTGGCCGGGACGATCGACTGCGAATGGTGGCCGGACTCGGCGTACGAGGCGATCCGGGCCGTCCTGGCCGGCGGGCCGCCGCCCAAGGTGCTGATCTGCCTCAACGACCGGGTGGCGCTGGGTGCGTACCAGGCGCTGCGCGAGGCGGGACTGGAGATCCCCGGCGACGTCTCGGTGCTCTCCTTCGACGACTCCGACCTGGCCGCCTGGCTGCGGCCGCAACTGACCAGCATTTCGCTGCCGTACTACCAGCTCGGCTGGCAGGCGGTGGAGACCCTGCTGGACGAGGCGGGCCGGACCGAGCCCGAGGTGCGCCGGGTGCCGATGCCGGTTCGGCACCGGGCCTCGATCGCCAAGCCCTGATCGGGTTTCGTCGTACCGCCGTGGTCTCATTGGTGCCGTGACCTCGACTCCTGCCGCGGTGCGCCGGCCGGCGCACCGGCTCGTCCGCCGCGCCGCCGCCCCGGCGGACACGCTGCGCGACGACCCACTGCAGCAGCATGTGATCGGGCACACCGACGGTCCACTGCTGATGGTCGGCGGGCCCGGGACGGGCAAGACGACGGTGCTGGTCGAGGCGGTCGCGGCCCGCATCGCCGAGGGCGTGGATCCGGAACGCATCCTGGTGCTGACCTTCGGCCGCCGCGGCGCGGCCGCGCTGCGCGACCGGATCGAGGCCCGCATCGCGGGCCCGACCTTCCACGAGCCACTGGTACGCACATTCCACGCGTATGCCTTCGGTCTGCTCCGCCGGGCGGCCGCCGAGCGCGGAGAGCCCTCGCCGCGCCTGCTCACCGGCCCCGAGCAGGACCTCATCATCCGCGAGCTGCTGGCGGTGGTCGGCGACACCGAGTCCGAAGACCACGTCCGGTGGCCCGAGGCGCTGCGCCCGGCCCTGCCCACCCGGGCGTTCGCCCAGCAGTTGCGCGACCTGATGCAGCGCGCGGCCGAGCGCGGCATCGGCCCGGTCGAGCTGGCCCGCCTGGGCGAGCGCCTCGGCCGCGACGACTGGCCGGCGGCGGCCCGGTTCATCAGGGAATACGTCGCGGTGCTGGCCCTGCGTGACGCGACCACCCGAGGATCGGCGGCATACGACCCGGCCGAGCTGGTCCGGGCGGCCTCCGGCATGCTGGCCGACGACCCGGAGCTGCTGGCCGCGGAGCGCCGCCGGCTGGCCTATGTGTACGTCGACGAGCTGGCCGACACCGACCCGGCCCAGATAGAGCTGCTGTCCCTGGTCGCCGGCGGCGGCACCCCCCTGGTGGCGTTCGGCGACCCCGACTCATCCGTGTACGGCTTCCGCGGCGCCGACCCGGAGGCGGTGAGCGCCTTCCCACAGCGTTTCCGCACGGCCTCGGGAGCGCTGGCCGAGGTCATCACGCTGCACACGAGCTACCGGGCGGAGCCGGCGGTGCTGACCGCGACTGCCCGGGTGTCCCGCCGCATGCGCGGCGCGTCCCGACACCGCTACCTGCACCCGCCACCCCCGGTCCCGCCCCAGGCCCCGACCTCGGCCCCGGTCCAGCCCTCGGCCTCGGCCTCGGCCTCGCCCCCGTCCTCGGCTCCGGTCCCGCCCCCGTCCTCGGCTGCGTCCTCGGCTCCGGTCCCGCCTTCGGCCTCGGCTCCGGCCGCGGCCCCGGCCCCGGGGCAGCCAGGCATCGCCGGCTGGGCCGATCCGCATGGCTCGATCGTTTCCTCGGCGCCTGCGCAAAACATCTCACCAGCGCCGATCGCCGCCGACCAGCTCCCCGCCGGCCCAGCCGGTGCCGTGCCGACCGGCACCGGGGCTTCCGGGCGCGTCATCGCGGGTGCTGTCGTGCGGACGTTCCGGTCACCGACCAGCGAGACCGCATTTGTCGCCCATGCGCTGCGCGAGGCGCACCTGCTACACGGCGTGCCCTGGTCCCGGATGGCCGTCGTGCTGCGTTCGACGATCTTGCAGCTGCCGTCGATTCAGCGGGCCCTCGCTGCCTCCGGCGTGCCGACCGTCACCCATTCGGAGGATCTTCCACTGCACCTGCAGCCCGCCGTCGCACCGTTCCTGCTGCTTCTGCGGTGCGCGCTCGAGCCCGACGTCCTCGACGAGGAAGCGGCGGTCGCGCTGCTGCACTCGCCGCTCGGTGGTGCCGATCCGCTCGCCGAGCGACGGTTGCGGCAAGGGCTGAGGGCGCTGGCGCTGGCCGCCGGTGACCGCCGCCCGTCCGGTGAGCTGCTGGTCGACGCGCTGCGGGATCCGGCCGGGCTGGCCGTCGTGGAACGCCGCTGGGCCATGCCCGCGCAAACCGTGGCCCGGCTGATCGCCGTCGCCCGCGAGGCCGCCGCCGCTGCGGGCGCCACCGCCGAGCAGGTCCTGTGGTCGGTCTGGCGGGCGAGCGGTCTGGCCGAGCGCTGGTATGCACTGAGCACCCGTGGCGCCCCGGTCGAGCCCGGCAGCGAGGGCGGCCGGGCCCGGCAGTGGCGCGCCGAGGCGGCCGACCGGGATCTGGACGCGATAGTGGTCCTCTTCGACGCGGCGGCCCGGTTCGTGGACCGGCTGCCCGGAGCCCGCACCGAGGTCTTCCTGGACCACGTCCTCGGCCAGGATCTGCCCGCCGACTCGATCGCGCCGAGCGCCGACCGTGGCGAAGCGGTGCGGCTGCTCACCGCCCACGCGGCCAAGGGCCTGGAATGGGACGTGGTCGTGCTGGCCGGCGTCCAGGAGGGAATCTGGCCCGACCTGCGGCTGCGTGGCAGCCTGCTCGGCTCGGAGCGCCTG
This sequence comes from Actinoplanes sp. ATCC 53533, assembly GCF_003947245.1. NCBI lineage: Bacteria > Bacillati > Actinomycetota > Actinomycetes > Micromonosporales > Micromonosporaceae > Actinoplanes > Actinoplanes sp. ATCC 53533. Next base: position 67,628 of record NZ_QHHV01000039.1, read on the forward strand.
GTGGACTTCCTCGCAGGCCGCGCTGCCGCGGGAGCGGCTGCCGTCGTCGGCCAGACCTCGGCGCTGCTCGACGAGGAACGCCGGCTGTTCTACGTGGCCGCCACCCGGGCGCGGCAGCAACTGATCGTGACGGCGGTGGCCTCGGCCAGCGTCGGCGGCTCCGACGGCGAGGAGCAACCGAGCCGCTTCCTGGCCGAGCTGGCCCTGCCGGACCGCCGCAGCGGCCCCGACCCCCACGAGCCGCCAAACCCCGATCCAACGGACCCCGATGATCCCGGCCCCGACGATCCCGGCCCCGATGATCCCGGCCCGGCTGGACCAGAGCTCGACGCTCCGGGCCTCGACGATCCCGGCCCGGCTGGACTAGAGCTCGACGCTCCGGGGCCCGACGCTCCGGGCCCTGATGCCCCGGGCCCTGATGCTCCGGGCCCTGATGCCCTCGGCTCTGGTTCAACCGGCTCTGGTCCGGTTGGCCCCAATCCCGAGATCTTGGTAGCCAATGGCCCTCAGACGGGCCACCGGTTACCAAGATCCGACGAGCCGGACCCGGATTTGCGCAATGTCGCGGGTTCCGGCGGAGTCAAACCGACAAACCCGGCCGAAACCCCAGCTGGCAAGGCCGCGGCCCCGGCACCAAGGGACGGCGACGAGCACGGCAAGCAGGCAGCCGAGCCCGGCGTTCGCCGCGTTCGCCGCGAGCAGCCTGATGGGCTGGATGGTCCTGATGAGCTGAATGGGCCTGATCGGCCGGATGGGCCTGATCGGCCGGATCGGCCGGATCGGCTGGATGAGTCGGATGACGATTCCGGCGAGGCGGTGCACGAGCGCGATCCGATCGCGGAGGATCAGGAGCTCGAGGTGCCGGTGGGCAGGCCACCCCGGGCCCTCACGCTGTCCGCGCTCGTCGCCGAGCTGCGTACCGCTGTCGTTGCTCCCGACGCCTCGCCCGCCCGGCGCCATGCCGCCGCGGCCGAGTTGGCCCGGCTCGCCGCCGCCGGCGTGCCCGGTGCCCATCCCGACGAGTGGTGGGGTCTGCGGCCGCTGTCCGATGACCGTCCCCTGGTCGAGGAGGGCGAGCCGGTCAAGGTCACTCCGTCCTCGATGGAGAGCGCGCTGCGCTGCAGCCTGCGCTGGCTGCTCGAACGGCACGGTGGCGCCGCGCCGGCCGGGCCCGCGCAGGGTGTCGGCAACCTGGTGCACGCCGCCGCGATGCTCGCCGAGGATGCCAACGCCGACCGGGAGCAACTGGTCGAGTATGTCTCGGCGCGCTTCGACGCGATCGAGCTGGCCGCGCGCTGGCTCGCCGGCCCGGAGCAGGAACGGGCCCAGGGCATGGTGGACAAGCTGCTGCGGTGGCTGGCCAAGAACCCGCGCCGGCTGCTCGCCATCGAGCATGAGTTCACCGTGCGGCTCGATGATCCGAGCCGGCCGATCCAGCTCACCGGGCGGGTCGACCGGCTGGAGGTCGACGAGCAGGGCCGGCTGGTCGTCATCGACCTCAAGACCGGCAAGAGCACCACCGTGTCCGCCAGTGACGTCGAGGAGCATGCCCAGCTCGCCGGCTATCAGGCCGCCGTCGACGCCGGGGCGTTCGAGGAGTTCGGCGACCAGAGTGGCGGCGCCGCCCTGGTGCAGCTCGGCCCGACCAAGGAGGCCCGCGAGCAGATGCAGCTTCCGCTGGCCGAGGCCACCGATCCGAACTGGGCGTACGCGATGGTCCGCCGCACCGCCGACACCATGGCCGCGGCCACCTTCTCGGCCGTCGCCAACAACAAGTGCCGGGTTTGCCCGGTCCGGACCAGCTGCCCGATCTCGGGTCAGGGGCGGCAGGTCGTTGAACCGTGACCCAGCCCAGCCTCTTCACCGACACCCCCGCACGTCCGCGCCGGCGGGCCGACTCCGGGCCCCGGTACACCCCGGTCGAGCTGGCTCGGCTGCTGCGGCTGCATGCGCCGACGCCGGAGCAGGCCGCGATCATCGCGGCGCCGGTCGACCCGGTCCTGGTGGTCGCCGGGGCCGGCTCCGGCAAGACCGAGACGATGGCCTCGCGGGTGGTCTGGCTGGTCGCCAACGGGTACGCCCACCCGGACGAGATCCTCGGCCTCACCTTCACCCGCAAGGCCGCCGGCGAGCTGGCGCACCGGGTACGGACCCGGCTCGGCCAGCTGGTCCGTCGGCTCGGCCAGCAGGACGCCCTGGCCGGTGAGCCGACCATCTCGACCTACCACTCGTACGCGGCCCGGGTGGTCACCGAGCACGGCCTGCGCGCCGGGTACGAGCCGTCGGCCCGGCTGCTCACCGAGGCGGCCCGCTGGCAGATCGTGGACTCGCTGGTGCGGTCGTACACCGGGGAGATGACCGGGCTCAACCGTGCGCCCGGCACGGTCACCGACGACGTGCTGGCGCTCTCCGGCGAGCTGGCCGAGCACCTGGTCACCCCGGATGACCTGTCGGCGTGGACCGGCCGGTTCTTCGCCGACGTGCAGTCCCGGCCCGGCCGGGTCTACAAGGACGTCACCGACATGCTGCTGCGCCAGCGCCACCGGCTCACCCTGCTGCCCCTGGTTCGCCTCTACGACCAGCGCAAACTCGACATCGAGGCGATGGACTTCGGCGACCAGATGGCCCGCGCGGCCCGGGTCGCCCGCGACCATCCCGAGGTCGGCGCGATTGAGCGGGGCCGCTTCAAGATCGTGCTGCTGGACGAATATCAGGACACCAGCCACGCCCAGGTGGTGCTGCTCAACGCGCTGTTCGGCGGCGGTCACCCGGTCACCGCGGTCGGTGACCCCTGCCAGTCGATCTACGGCTGGCGGGGCGCTTCGGCCGGCACGCTGGATCGGTTCCCGGCCGAGTTCACGGGTCCCGGCGGTCGCGAGGCCTGGGTGCTCAACCTGTCCCGGAGCTGGCGCAACCGGCCGGAGATCCTGCGGATAGCGAACGCGCTCTCCGGCCCGCTGCGGGCCGCCGGTGCCCGGGTCGCCGAGTTGATCCCCGCGCAGCGGGTGGCCGAGCGGGTGGGCGGGCGCACGGTCGCGTGCGCGCTGCTGCCCACGTACGCGGACGAGGCCGGCTGGATCGCCGACGCCATGCTGACCGCCTGGCGGGCCGCGGCCCGGCTGCCGGAGGCGCTGCCGGGCGACATCCCGCTGGAGAAGCGCCCGACCAGCGCCGTGCTGGTCCGGGTCCGGAGCCAGATCCCGGCGATCGAGGAGGCGCTGCGCGCGCGGGGCCTGCCGGTCGAGGTGGTCGGCCTGGGCGGCCTGCTGGACACCCCGGAGGTACGCGATGTCGTCTGCACGCTGCGGGTGCTGGCCGACCCGATGGACGGGGCGGCCCTGCTGCGCCTGCTGACCGGGGCCCGCTGGCGGATCGGCCCGCGTGACCTCGTCGCGCTGCACCGCCGGGCTCGGGCGATCGCCGCTGCCCGGGTGTCCGCGACGACCCGGGACGAGCCCGAGGACATCGTCGCGGACCGGCTCGACGACGCCACCCTGGTCGAGGCGATGGCGGATCTCGGCGCGCCGCAGCAGTTCTCGCAGGAGGGATACGCGCGGCTGCGGACGTACGGAAGGGAACTGGCCGAGCTGCGGCACCGCCTGGACCAGCCGCTGCCCGACCTGGTCGCGGACATCGAACGTACGGTCGGCCTCGACGTCGAGGTGGCCGTCCGCGGCTGGGGAGCGGGCGACGCGGGCCTGGCCCGCGGCCACCTGGACGCCCTGGGCGACGTGGCGGCCCGGTATGCGGGCGACACAGACGGCGGCACGCTCGCCGGCTTCCTGGCGTTCCTGGCCGCGGCCGAGGAGGAGGAGCGTGGCCTCACCCCCGGCCAGGTGGACGTGGTCGAGGGCGCGGTGCAGGTGCTGACCACGCATGCGGCCAAGGGCCTGGAGTGGGACGTGGTGTCGGTCGCGGGCCTGACCAAGGGGGTATGGCCGGGAATGACCCGGGGCTCGGACCACTACCTGATGGGCATCGGGGTGCTGCCGTTCCCGCTGCGCGGCGACTCCGACGGACTGCCGGCCCTCGACCTGTCCGAGGCGCAGGACCAGAAGGAGGTGGCCGGGGCGCTGACGGAGTTCGGCAAGGCGTGGCGGGAGCACGACGAGCGCGAGGAGCGCCGGCTGGCGTACGTGGCGGTGACCCGGCCGCGGCGGCTGCTGCTTTGCTCCGGCTACTGGTGGGGCGACGGGGTGAAGAAGGCCCGCGGCCCGTCGGTGTTCCTGAATGAGATCCGGGCGACCTGCCTCGACGGCGCGGGCGTGGTCGAGGTTTGGACCTCGGAGCCGGCGGCCGATGCGACCAACCCGAGCGCGGAGCAGGTGGCGACGGCGGATTGGCCGTCGGACCCGCTGGGAGCCCGCCGGCCGGCGATGGCGGCCGCGGCGGACCTGATCCGGCGGATGATCGTGAGCCCGGACCCGGCGGCGGCCGAGGCCTTCGTCGAGCTGGCAGCCGCCGACCCCGAGGTGGCGTCCCGGGCCGGCCTGGCCGCCGACCTGATCGGCATGCCCCCCGACGGCGACCTCGTGCCCGACCGACGCCCACCACACACATCCCCGGACCGCCGCCCCGGCGGGGAGCCCGGTCACCCCGGCGAGGAGCCCGGCCGTCCTGGGGAGCCCGGCCATCTCGGCGGGGAGCCCGGTCACCCCGGCGGGGAGTCCGGCCGTCCTGGTGGGGAGCCCGGCCATCTCGGTGGGGAGTCGGGCCGCCCGGAGGGAGAGCAGCCGGACGTGGCCGCCGAGGGCGATCCCGATATCGCGCGGTGGCGGCGGGAGGCGGCGATTCTGCTCGCGGAGCGGGACGAGCGCGCTCGTCACGACGGCCCCCTGGAGGTGGCGCTGCCGGCGCACATCTCCGTCTCGCAGCTCGTCGTCCTGCGCCGTGATCCACAGGCCCTGGCACGGTCCCTGCGGCGGCCGCTGCCGCAGCGGCCCGCGCCCTACGCGCGGCGGGGCACGGCGTTCCACGCGTGGCTGGAGCAGCGATACGGCTCGGTCCGCCTGCTGGACGTGGACGAGCTGCCCGGCGCGGCGGACGACGACGCGGCCGCCGACGAGGAGCTGGTCGCGCTGCAGGAGGCGTTCCTGGCCGGTGAGTGGGCCGATCGGGTGCCGGTCGAGGTCGAGGTGCCGTTCGCGACCACCATCGCCGGTTTGGTGGTGCGCGGCCGGATGGACGCCATCTTCGCCGATCCGGGCGGCCGGTTCGATGTCATCGACTGGAAGACCGGTCGGCGGCCCACCGATGCGGATGCCGCCGCCGCGGCGGTGCAGCTCGCGGCGTACCGGGTCGCCTGGGCGGCCCTGGCCGGGGTGCCGGTGTCGCGGGTCCGGGCCGGTTTCCACTACGTCCGCGACGGGGGGACGGTCCGCCCGGCGGACCTGTTGGACGCCGAGGGCCTGGCCGCCCTGATCGCCGCGGTCCCCGAGCCCGGTCACCGGATCTGACCTGCGGGTTTAGGCGGTAGCGGCGGCCAGGAGGTGCAGCAGGGCGGCCGCGTACGCCGCTTCCGGCGTGGGCGCGGCGAACGTACGGTCCTCGCCCAGCAGGGTGACGTCCACCGCCCAGCCCGGCTCCGCGCGGCGCAGGGCCCGCAGCGTCCCGCCCAGCAGCTCCCGGAGCTGGTCCTCGCGGGGCAGCCACAGGGCCTCGTCCAGCTCGACGTCGTCCATCGCCCACTCCGTGGTGCCGTTGAAGCCGATCACCCGGCTCTCCGGCAGCTCGTACACCTCGATGGTCATCTGGCTCAGCACGAACACGTCCTCGTCCAGGTCCCGGTCGGGTATCGCGAAGTGGTCGCCGGGCCCCGGTTTCCAGATCAGGCCGGCCTCCTTGAGCTCCCGTGCCAGTTGCGCGCCGATCACCAGCAGGCCCCCTTCCTCGTGCTAGGCTCCATCGCGTTGTCAGTTTGGTTCCCAAGTACCTAGGAGCGCCTGTGGGGATTCTGCCCCAGGCGCTCTTTGTCGTAACCCGGGTTTCTCCGGTACGGGCGATCAGTACGGCGACACGAGTCCCGCGAAGTGCGGGTCTTACTACCTCGTTCCTGGCCATAATGGACGGGAACGATCGACCGTCGAGGAGACGAGCATGGTTACCGGCGTAGTGAAGTGGTTTAACGCGGACAAGGGCTTCGGGTTCATCACCCCGGACGACGGCGGTGCCGACGTCTTCGCCCACTTCTCCGCCATCCAGACTTCCGGCTACCGCAGCCTGGACGAGAACCAGCGAGTTGAGTTCGAGGTGACCCAGGGCCAGAAGGGCCCGCAGGCCGCGAACATCCGCCCGCTCTGATCTCAGCCCCGCGCTGACCACCGGCGCCGATCCCCTCGAGGGACCGGCGCCGGTGACGTTTCCGCCCCCGCCCAGCGGCCCGGCCCAGGCGCGGCCCTCCTGGGCTCGGCGTGGCCCCCGGCTCGGCGTGGCCCCCGGCTCGGCGTGGCCCCCGGCTCGGCGTGGCCCCCGGCTCGGCGTGGCCCCCGGCTCGGCGTGGCCCCCGGCTCGGCGTGGCCCCCGGCTCGGCGTGGCCCCCGGCTCGGCGTGGCCCCCGGCTCGGCGTGG
>NZ_QHHV01000003.1:0-107090 GCF_003947245.1 Actinoplanes sp. ATCC 53533
CATCGGCAGCGGTGAGGCGACCGGCTGGCCGCTCACCGACTGGCAGGAAGACATGATGCTCCGGCTCTACGGCCCGGAGACGTACGACAAGTGGGTCAACCACGAGATCCCGTTCAACGGCCCCGAGTCGACGGCGGCGCTGGACGCGGTGGGCGCCTACCTGAAGAACCCGGCGTACGTGAACGGCGGCCTGGGCGACGTCAAGAGCATCGCCACGACCACCTTCCAGGACGGCGGCCTGCCGATCCTCGAGGGCACCTGCTCGCTGCACCGCCAGGCCAGCTTCTACGCGGCCAACTTCCCGAAGGAGACGAAGGTCGCCGAGGACGGCGACGTCTTCGCCTTCTACCTGCCGGGCAAGGACGCGGCGACCAAGCCGGTGCTCGGTGGCGGCGAGTTCAACGTGGCGTTCGCGGACCGTCCGGAGGTCAAGGCCTTCCAGACGTACCTGTCGACCGACACCTGGGCGAACATCAAGGCCAAGGGCTCGCAGGGCTGGGTCAGCGCCAACAAGCAGCTGGACCCGAACAACCTGAGCAACCCGGTCGACAAGCTGGCCGCCACGATCCTGCTCGACCCGAAGGCGTCGTTCCGCTTCGACGGCTCGGACCAGATGCCGGCGGCCGTGGGCTCCAACGCCTACTGGAAGCAGACGACGAGCTGGATCACCGGACAGGACACCAAGACGACGGTGGACAACATCGAAAAGGCTTGGCCCAAGTGATCTGAATCTTCACCCCGGGGCCGGTCGCCACTTGGCGGCCGGCCCCACCGCTCTCCCGAGGAGGTACGGGTCGCGTGTTCGACACCGCCGACACCACCGCCGAGAAGTTCACGCAGATGTTCGCTGCGATCCTTCTCTTCGCCGCGGTCGTGGGCATCATCCTGTTCATCGCGGGCCGCTTCGGCGGCCGCCGCGGTGACCGCATCGTCGCTTATTCCTATCTCGCCCCGACGCTGATCCTGCTGCTCGTCGGGCTCGTCTACCCCGGTTTCCGGACGATCTACCAGTCGTTCTTCGACGCGGCCGGCAGCGCCTTCATCGGCATCGACAACTACGCGACGATCTTCACCGACGCCGACCAGCTCACGGTGCTGCGCAACACCGTCTTCTGGGTCGTGGTGACGCCGTTCGTGGCCACCGCGGTCGGCCTGCTCTACGCCATCCTGGTGGACAAGGCCAAGATGGAGTCGTTCGCCAAGTCGCTGATCTTCCTGCCCATGGCGATCTCGTTCGTGGGCGCGTCGATCATCTGGGGTTTCGTCTACGCGTACCGGCCCGACCAGGCCAACGTGAAGCAGATCGGCCTGCTCAACCAGGTGCTGGTCTGGGTGGGTGGCACGCCGCAGCAGTGGCTGGTGGACTCGCCGCTCAACACGTTCCTGTTAATCGTGGTGATGATCTGGATCCAGGCCGGCTTCGCGATGACCGTGCTCTCGGCGGCGATCAAGGCCATCCCGGACGACATCATCGAGGCCGCCCGCCTCGACGGCGTGGGCCCGTGGGGCATGTTCCGCTTCGTCACCCTGCCGGCCATCCGCCCGGCGGTGGTGGTCGTGCTGACCACCATCGGCATCGGCACCCTCAAGGTCTTCGACATCGTGCGCACGATGACCGGCGGCCAGTTCAACACCAGCGTCATCGCGAACGAGTTCTACAGCCAGAGCTTCCGCAGTGACAACCAGGGCCTCGGCTCCGCGCTCGCGGTGCTGCTGTTCCTGCTGGTCATCCCAATCGTCGCCTACAACATCCGGCAGATCCGCAGTTCGGAGGCGCTATGACCACCACCGCCCCGCTGGAGGAGGCACCGCCCCCGCTGGTAGCCGACAAGGTGACCGCGGCCTCGGTCGCCAAGAAGAAGCTGACCTCGCCCTGGGCCTCGCTCGCGGCGCTGATCATCGCGGTGCTCTGGACGCTGCCGACGTTCGGATTGCTGGTGTCGTCGTTCCGCCCCGAGCGGGCGATCAAGACGACGGGCTGGTGGACGTTCTTCTCCGACCCGACCGTCACCCTGGACAACTACCGGGCCGTGCTGGACTCGGAGGACGGCGCCGGCCTCGGCTCGTTCTTCGTGAACTCGCTGGTGATCACCATCCCCTCGGTGCTCATCCCGATGAGCCTGGCCTGCCTGGCGGCGTACGCGTTCGCCTGGATCAAGTTCCCCGGCCGCAACATCCTGTTCCTGGCGATCTTCGCCCTGCAGATCGTGCCGCTGCAGGTGACCCTGATCCCGCTGCTCACGCTCTATGTGGACGCGGGCCTGGCGAACACGTTCTGGACCATCTGGATCTCGCACTCCATCTTCGGCCTGCCGCTGGCGATCTACCTGCTGCACAACTTCATGCGGGAGATCCCGGCCACCCTGCTGGAGGCGGCCCGGGTGGACGGCGCGGGCCACGTGTCGATCTTCTTCCGGGTCCTCCTGCCGCTGCTGCGGCCGGCCCTGGCGGCGTTCGGCATCTTCCAGTTCCTCTGGGTGTGGAACGACCTGCTGGTCGCCCTCACCTTCGCCGGCGGCGGCGATGCCGTCGCCCCGATCACCGTGGCACTGGCAAACCTCAGCGGCACCCGAGGCACGGCCTGGCACCTGCTCTCCGCGGGCGCCTTCGTGTCGATCCTGGTGCCGGTCACCATCTTCCTGGTGCTCCAGCGCTACTTCGTCCGCGGCCTGCTCGCGGGCAGCGTCAAGGGCTGACCCGGCCCGGCGGCGGGCCCGTGACCGCACTCGCGGTCACGGGCCCGCTGTCGTCGCGGCCGCCGGGTCAGCTGTCGGCGCGCACCGGGGTGACGTGCCAGATGTCGCGGCAGTAGTCCCGCACGGTGCGGTCGGCCGAGAAGAAGCCGCTGCGCGCGGTGTTCAGGATCGACGAGCGGGTCCAGGACTCCTGGTCGCGCCAGGCCCGGGCCACCTCGTCCTGGCAGTCCACGTACCCGCGGTAGTCGGCCAGGGTCAGGTACTCGTCGCGGTCCAGCAGGTCGTCGACGATCTCCTTGTCGTAGCCGGCCACCGTGTCGAGGACCTCCCGCAGCTCGGTGTCCCGGTCGTAGTACATCCGCGGCACGTAACCCCGCTTCTCCAGGGCGGTCACCCCGGTGATGTCCAGGCCGAAGAGGAAGAAGTGCTCCGCGCCGACCCGGTCGCGGATCTCCACGTTCGCGCCGTCCAGGGTGCCGATGGTGAGGGCGCCGTTGAGGGCCAGCTTCATGTTGCTGGTCCCGGAGGCCTCCTTGCCGGCCAGCGAGATCTGCTCGGACAGGTCCGCGGCCGGGATGATCACCTGAGCCCGGGAGACGTTGTAGTCCGGCAGGAAGACCATTCTCAGGTACGGCGAGACGGCCGGGTCCTCGTTGACCAGGTCGGCGACCGAGTTCGCCAGCCGCATGATCCGCTTGGCCGCGTAGTAGCCGGGCGCCGCCTTGCCGCCGAACACGATCGAGCGGGGCACCACGTCCGCGACCTCACCGCGCCGGATGCGGTGGTACAGGGCGACCACGTGCAGCACCCGCAGCAACTGGCGCTTGTACTCGTGGAAGCGCTTGATCATCACGTCGCAGAGCGCGTCCGGATCGAGCACCACGCCCGTCACCGCCAGGACCTCCGCGGCCAGGTCCTCGCGGTTGAGCCGCTTCACCGCCCGCCACCGCTCGCGGAAGCCGGGGTCGTCCGCGGCGGACTCGAGCTGCGACAACCGGTCCAGGTCGGTCAGCCAGCCGGCGTCGCCGAGCCGCTCGGTGATCAGGCCGGACAGCCGCGGGTTGGCCAGCCGCATGAAGCGGCGCGGCGAGATGCCGTTGGTGACGTTGTGGAAGCGCCCGGGCCACAGCTCGGCGAAGCCGTGCAGGGTCGTGGCGGCCAGCAGCCGCGAGTGCAGTTCCGCGACGCCGTTGACCGCCGAGCTGCCCACGACGGCCAGGTGCGCCATCCGGACCCGCTGCTCGGCGCCCTCCTGGATGATCGACAGCTCGCGCAGCTTGGCGTCGTCGCCGGGATAGCGGGCGGCGACCTCCCGCAGGAACAGGTGGTTGATCAGGAAGATGATCTCCATGTGCCGCGGCAGCAGCCGCCGCACCAGCGCCACCGGCCAGGTCTCCAGGGCCTCGGGCAGCAGCGTGTGGCAGGTGTAGGCGAAGGTGCGCCGGGTGATCGCCCAGGCCCGGTCCCACTCCAGGCCCTCCTCGTCGACCAGCATCCGCATCAGCTCGGCGATCGCCATCACCGGGTGCGTGTCGTTGAGCTGGATGACCACCTTGCCGGCGAAGGCGTCCCAGTCGCTGTTGCGCAGCCGGAAGCGCCGCACGATGTCGCGCAACGCGCAGGTGACCAGGAAGTGCTGCTGCTTGAGGCGCAGCTCGCGGCCGAGCTCGGTGCTGTCGTCCGGGTAGAGGACCTTGCTGATGTTCTCCGAGCGGACGATCTCCTCGACCGCCTCGCCGTACTGGCCGGCGCCGAAGCGGGACAGGTCGAAGGACTCCCGGCTGGCCCGGGCTCGCCACAGCCGGATGATGTTGACCGTGCTGGTCCCGTGCCCCGGCACCAGCATGTGGCTGGGCTCGCCCAGCACGATCTCGCCGGGCACCCAGCTCTTGCGCACGCCCTCCAGCGGCTCGACGTGACCGTAGAAGCCGACCGTCTGCTGGTCGTCGGAGGCGTGGAACTCCCACGGGTTGCCGTAGAAGGCCCAGTCGTCGGGGCGCTCGACCTGGCCGCCGTCCTGGAACGCCTGTTTGAAGATGCCGAAGTCGTAGCGGATGCCGTAGCCGACCGCCGGGATGTCCTGGGTCGCCATGGCGTCCAGCAGGCAGGCCGCGAGCCGGCCCAGGCCGCCGTTGCCCAGGCCGGGCTCGATGTCGAGGGCGACCAGGTCGGGCAGCGACAGCCCGAGGCCGTCCAGGGCGCGGCGGGCGCACTCCTCGGTGCCGGAGTAGAGCAGGTTCTGGTCGAGCTGCTTGCCGAGCATGTACTCGGCCGACAGGTAGTAGATGAATCGCGGGTTGGCCCGGTAGTGGGCGGCCGCCGTCCGGATGTAGCGGTCGACCAGCCGGTCCCGCACGGTGAGCGCCAGCGAGTGGTACGCGTCCTGGGAACTGGCCGACTCCAGCGTCGTACCCCGCTGGTAGTAGAGGTTGCTGAGCAGGTCACGCCCGAAGTCGCCGGGCGTGTCGCCGGAATGCGACGTCACGTAAGGCACGGCAATGGTTCCCTCCCCGACGGTGATCCGCCGTCCTTCGACGGTCTCACGGGGAGTATCGACGCTCAGCGGAAACGCCCCGCTCCGTGGTGCGGAACGGGGCGTTTCACGGCCTTAGTCGGACAAGTCGTCGAGGATTTCCTCCGCCGGGTCCTCGCTGGGCTCGTCGCCCGGGCTGGGGCTGGCGCTCGGCGTGGGGTCCTCGGTGGGCGTGGGGTCCGCGGTCGGTTCCTCGGTGGGTTCCTCCGTCGGCTCCTCGGTCGGGGTGGGGTCGACGGTGGGTTCCTCGGTGGGCGTGGGGTCCACGGTCGGGGTGGGGCTGGGGGTGACCACGGGCTTCTTCCGCTGCGTGACCTGGACCCTGGCCGCCGTGTAGGTCCCGGCGCTGTACCTGCCGGTGACGGTGATCCTCGCGCCCACGGCGACCGCCGCCAGCGTCACCCGCTTGCCGTTGATCACCACGCGAACGGCCGCCGGCACGGTCACGGTCACGGTCTTCCTGCGCACGTCCCGCGTGCCACCCGTCGCCAGCAGCGTCACGGTCCCGGCGGCGGCGTCGACGGCGGTGACCTTGCCGATCGCGGCGAACGGCGTCCGGACGGCCTTCTTGGTCTTGACCGGCTTCGGCTTGGCCTTCTGCACGGCGGCCGGCCTGGAGCCGGGCTGGGCGAAGGCGACGGTGGCCGTGCCGGCGGCCGGAACGAGGATCCCGGCGGCCAGCAGGGCGGCGACAGCAGTACGACGCAGACGCATCGGGACATCTCCTTGGTCGGGGGTGAACTCATCCTGGGCACTCCGGGGTGCGGAACGGTGCCCGGCACGGGTGCGGGCCGGTTGCGGATGGGCACCGGGTCAGGCCGGCTGCTCCGCCTCCACGGCCGGCAGCGTCACGGTGAAGGTGCTGCCCCGGCCCAGCTGGGACTCCGCCAGCACCGTGCCGCCGTGCTCGGCCACGATGTTGCGGACGATCGCCAGGCCCAGCCCGGAGCCCTGCACCGCCCGGTCCATCGCGTTCACCGCGCGGTGGAACGGGGTGAACAGGCCGGCCAGGTCCGCCTCCGGGATGCCGATCCCGGTGTCGGTCACGGTCAGCACCGCCGCGGTGCCCACCGCCCGCAGCCGGTAGCCGATCGCACCGCCGGGACCGGTGAACTTCATCGCGTTGTCCAGCAGGTTGCGCAGCACCCGCTCGAGCTGCCGGACATCACCGTCGACCCAGACCTCGTCCGCCTCGCCGGTCAGGGTGAGCTCGCGGCCGCGCGCCCGCGGCTCGAACTCGGCCCGCACCGTGGCGGCCACCTCGGCGAGGTTCACCCGGGCCACCGACTCGCCGACGGTGTTGTTCGCCCGGTCGAGCAGCAGCAGGTCGGCGACCGTGTCGTTCAGCCGGTGCGCGTTGCGCAGGATCGCGGTCACACCGCGCTGCTGCAGCGGCGACAGGTTGCCGCCGTCGCCGTCGGCGAGCATCTCGGTGTAGCCCAGGATGCTGGTCAGCGGCGTGCGCAGCTCGTGCGTCACGGTGGCGACGAAGGCGTCCTTGCGCTCGTCGAGCACCCGCAGCTCGGTGATCAGCCGGGACTGGCGGTGGTGCAGGCGCTGCTGGCGGACGTCGTGGTCGATCTCGCGGGCCACGGTGGCGAGCAGGCGCCGCTCGTCCGCCGTCCAGTCCGGCCGGTCGTGGCGTACGACGTAGATGAGCCCGGGCGGGCAGTCCGCGTCGCCGCCCAGCGGCACGGCCACGCCGCCCTGGACGTGCGGCACGACCCGTACCGCGCCGGCCGCCCCGGCCAGCACGTCCCGCACGGTCCGCGACGACAGCGACGGCGCGCCCGCGGGCCAGCACACGTCGACGCCGTCGGCGGCGCCGATGGAGATCTTGCTGTGCACCGCGTCGGCGCCGAGCGCCCGGCCGATGAGCTCGGCGATCCTGCGGGCGGTCCCGACCGGATCGGCGTTCTCGCGCAGCGCGACCGCGACCGCCTGGCGCAGTTCGGTACGGGCCACCCGGGCCTCGTCCTCGGCGAGCAGCCGCTCCGTCTCGGCGGCCAGGTGGTTGAGGGTGCCGATGACGGCGCGCATCTCCCCCGGCCCGGCCGGCACCGCCCGCACGGACAGCTCCCCGGCGGCCAGCCGCTGCAGGGTCACCCGGATGTGCTCCAGCGGGGCCAGCAGCAGCCGGCGCGCGACCGAGGCGAGCAGCAGCGTCACGGCCAGCACGGAGATCGCCAGCAGCGCGAAGAGGATCTGGGCCAGCCGCGCCGCGCGCCGGTTCGCCGCGACGACCCGGCGCTGGTCGGCCAGCAGGGCCCGGTCGACGGCCGCGTTCGCGGCCCGGACCGCGTCGAACAGCTCCTTGCCCCGGCCGGACAGCGAGCGGCCGCGTTCGGCGGCGCCGGCGTCGACCACCGGGTACGCGAAGGCGTACAGCCACTGGGACGCGGCGGTACGCTCCACGCCGAGCAGCCGGAGCGTGGTCACCTTGGTGGTGCGGGCGCCGGCCGCGTCCAGCGAGGCGAACACGCCCACGCGCCCCTGGTCGTACGGCTGGAGAAAGCTCCGGTCCCCGGTGAGCTGGAAGCCGCGCACGCCGGTCTCCGCGTCGGTCATGTGTTGCAGGACGGCGCTGTTGGCGTCCCGGGCCGCCTGCACCCGGGCGACCCGCCGCTCGTGCCGGCTCTGCAGGCTGTCGGTGACCAGGAACTGGATCACGACGACAGCGACGAACAGCAGCAGGACCGCGATGACGCCCGCGTCGACCCGGGCCCTGACCGAGGCCACCTCAGGCGCCCGGCAGGGTGAAGGAGATCGTGGTACCGCCGCCGGGCGCGGTGTCGGCCCAGATCCGGCCGCCGTGCCGGGTGACGATCCGCTCGCAGGTCGAGAGCCCGACGCCGTGCCCGACGTGGCCGCCCGGCTCGACCCGGGCGAACATCTCGAACACCCGGCGGCGGTGATCGGCCGGAATGCCGACGCCGTTGTCGCTGACGGCGACGACCCACTCCCCTTCCACTCGCCGGGCGCCCACCTCGACGCGGCAGTCCCGGTCCGGATCGCGGTATTTCACGGCGTTGCCGATCAGGTTCTGCAGCAACTGGCGCAGCAGGGTGGGGTCGCAGACGAGGGTGGCCGGCGGCGTGGTGACGCGGACCGTCGCGCCGCTCTCGCGGAGCCGGTCGCGCAGATCCATCAGGGCCTGGTCGACGATCTCGCCGAGGTCGGCGTCCTCGCGCCGGCACGGGCCGCTGCCCGCGCGGGCGTACATCAGCAGCGACTCGATCAGCGCCTGCATCCGGCGCACGGCCCGCATCGCCGAGGTGATCCACTTGTGGCCGCGCTCGTCGAGCTCCGTGGTGTAGTGGTCGCCGAGCAGCTCCAGGTAGCCGTAGACGACCCCCAGGGGCGAGGCCAGGTCGTGGCTGACCACCGCGGCGAACTGCTCAAGCTCGCCGTTGGAGCGCAGCAGCTCGGCGTGGGCCGCCTCCAGGGCGCGCTGCCGCGCACGGTCGGCGGTGACGTCGGCCATCGCCACGACGGCGCCGAGCGGGGTGCCGTCGACGGCGGTGAGGGCCCGGCCCTCGGCGATGACGTGCCGCGACCGCCGGTCGGCGTCCTGGATGATCAGCTCGGCGCCGCGGACCGTGTCCCCGTGCAGCGCGCGCAGCAGCGGGATCTCCGCGCCCGGCAGCGGGGTGACCCCGTCGGTGCGGAAGAGCCGGTAGCGGTCGGCGAAGTCGCTCGGCTCCACCGAGGGATCGGCGTCGAGGCTGTGCCAGTCGCGGGCGGCGCGGTTGAACAGGGCGAGATGCCCGGAGGGGTCCGCGGCGACGACGGCGACCTCGATGGTCTCCAGCACGGCGTCGGTGAACTGCTTGCGGGCCTCGGCCTCGGCGGCCAGTTCGGCGTTGATCCGGGCCTGCCGGCGGCGCTCGAACAGCGCGAGGATGACCTCGGCCAGATCCTTGAGGCGGGCGGTCTGCTCGCCGGTCAGCTCACCGGGCACCGAGTCGAAGACGCACAGCGTGCCCAGCGCGTGCCCGTCCAGGGTGACCAGCGGCGCGGAGGCGTAGAACCGCACGTCGCCGCGCACGCCGGTGACCCAGGGGTTGTCCCGGTAGGTGGGGTCGGCGCTGGCGTCCCGGACGTGGACGAACTCGGCGGCCGGCAACCGTACGGCGCACATCGAGTCGGCCCGCGCGGAGTCGCCGCCGGTGAAGCCCGCGGTGGTGAGCTGGCACTGGCGGTGCTCGTCGATGAGGTTCAGCGTCGCGGTGGGCACCCCGGCGACCATCGCGGCGACCCGGACGACGGCCTCGAGTTCGCCACCGGCAGGCGCGTCGAGCACGCGGTACTCGTGCAGAGCCGCCAAGCGCTGCTGCTCGTCTGGACCCACTACCCGTTCCCCTCCGCGCGGGACGCACCCTCATGACCCCCTTCGGCAGGTATTGCCATGACTTGAACCGATGATCCCCGCACGCCGGGTGCACAGACCTGAGAGCTTCCTGAAAGTTGTTACCGATCCGTAACTAAACGGAGACGTATACATGTGGTGACCGTCACAGGCCCATCCATCGACCGATGTGTCCATTTGCGACCGATCTCGCGGACTCTGGCCCAACCCGAGATCACCCTCGGTAATCAAACAGGAAACTGGATGGTTACTGGTCAGTAGCCCGGACTCTTGTCCTCATCCCCCGACAGAGGCAACATTTCCCGCACGTTACCGACGGCCGCATCGACGGGTCTTTATGCCAACGGCCGACCTGAGCGCAGCTGTTCCTGTTCCTACAAGGAGGATCCGTGCAGGATTCGCAAGGCGATCCGGCCTACGGTCGCACCAACTGGCGCCGTTTCGTCGTGGCGGTGACGGTGCCCGCCGCAGCCGCCGGCGCCTTGGTCTTCGGCCTGGCCAACGGCGCGTTCGCCGCCTCGTTCGCCATCTCCGGCCAGCCGTTCAAGATCTCGGCCGACAAGCTCGACGGCACCGGATTCGCGCAGTACGGCGGCCAGCTGCAAACCGCCAAGGAGGGCGACGCGGACGTCCCGGTCGCCATGTCGGGCATCGCCTCGGCGAAGCTCTACAACCTCTGCCAGTCGGTCCGGGCTCCCGGTTCGCCGGTCAGCCTGACCATCCGGGCCGGCCGCGACCCCGACTCCCCGGCGAAGGCGACGAACCTGCTGATCGGCATGTCCGAGCTCAACGGCAACGCGGAGTTCACCGACATCAACATCGGCCAGGACGCGTCGACCCTCGGCCAGGGCGGCCCCGACGCCCAGGGCGCCGTCGGCGCGTTCGGCCAGGAGGCCGGCCGCGTCGTGATCACGGATCTGAAGCAGACCGCGGTCTCCACCACGGCCGGCACCTTCACGCTGACCGGCCTCACCCTGAAGCTCAACTTCCCGGGCCGGGACGGCAATCCGCCGGAGTGTTTCTGAGGTAGTACCGGGGCCCGCGGAGCTCACCGCCCGCGGGCCCCAGCCATGCCGGGGGCCCAGCACGACTTTCTCTGGAGGAGTACGTGGCAACGACCAACGCGCCGGACGGCGGTTTCCGCCGCTGGCGGCGAAGCAGGCCTTTCTGGGGCGGCCTGCTGCTCCTGATCGCCGGGCTGGAGCTGTTCCTCAGCGCCAACATGACCCTCGGCGATCTCGAGGTCCACATGGGCCCGGAGGGCTTCCTGTCCTACCTGCTCCCGCTGCTGCTCATCCTCACCGGGCTGCTGAGCGTGGTGACCCCGGGGCAGCGCCTGTTCTACGGCGTCCTCGGGCTGCTCACCGCGGTGTACTCGCTGGTCGGGCTCAACCTCGGCGGCTTCGGGATCGGCATGATGGTCGGCATCGTCGGCGGTGCGCTGGTGCTCGCCTGGGCGCCCACCCCGACCAAGCCGCAGGCGGCCGCGCCCGTGGAGTCCGACGAGGAGCCCGCGACCCAGGACGCCCCCGAGGAGAACCCGCGGCCGCAGCCGTACGGGCACGACCCGGCGGCGACCATGATCGTGCCCGGCTTCCCCGGCGGCGATGAGACCGCACCCCTCCGCCCGGCGCACCAGCCGGAGCAGTTTCCCACCGAACCGGCGTACCCCGGCGAGGAGCACCCGCCGCGGCCACCCTCCAGCGGCATCCCCCGCAAGACCTTCGTCATCACCCTGGTCCCGCTGGTGCTGACCGCCGCCGTGCTGATCGCCGGCAGCCAGACCCCGGCCCGCGCGGCCGTCGAGTGCCCCGAGGGCCTGCCGTCGCGCCCGGCCGCCGCCGCGAAAAAGGAAGCGGTCCGGCAGTCCCCGGCTGCGAAGAAGACCCCGAAGGCCAAGGCCAAGGCCAAGCCCTCGCCCTCCACCGCTGCCCCTGCCTCGGCCGCGCCGACCGCGTCGGCCACCGACGGCACCGGCAACCCGATCGTCGACGGCTGGAACGGGTTCGTCGAGGGCGTCGGCGACCTGCTGGGCATCGGCGGCGAGGAGGAGGCCGAGCCCACCCCCGACCCGAGCACGGCACCCGAGGCTCCGGCGACCCCCGAGCCGACCGCCTCCGCCGGCCCGTCCGCCCCCACGCACGCCCCGTCCGGCAAGCCCGGGGAGTCCACGTCCCCCACCCCGGGCGCCTCGTCAGGCTCGGCGTCACCGTCCCCGACGCCGAGCCTGCCGGACGTGCCCTGCCTGGGCCCGCGCGTCTTCAAGGAGGCCGGCCCGGACGACATCCCCGTGGTGTCGGCGAAGGGCAGCACCCTCGAGACCAAGTCGCTGACGATGTACAACTCCACCTACGACGGCGTGATCGAGCTCGACACCACCAAGGGCAAGGTGGCCGCGCTGAAGTTCAGCATGACCAAGGCGGTGAACGAGCCGTTCACGCTGACCGTTCCCGAGCCCGGCGGCCTCACCACGCTGATCAAGAGCAACAAGCTGACCACCGACGGCAACGTGCGCTTCTACACCCCCGAGTTCAAGGGCAAGCTGTTCGGCGTCATCCCCGTGACGTTCACCCCCGAGTCGCCGCCGCCGCTGACGCTGCCGGTGCTCTGGTTCACCGACGTCGAGATCAACCTGGCCTTCGTCCGCTGCGACACCCTCACCGGCGAGCCCCTGAAGGTCACCGAGAAGGCTTAGGCGGCGCCGGTCGGGCAGGATGGCCCCGTGAACATCGACAGCGGGGCCGGGCTGCTGCACCGGCTGACCTCGTACGTTCCGGGCCGCGAGTGGGACGTGCCCGTCGACGATCCCCGGGTGCGCCATGATCTGGTGCCCAACGACCCGCGGACCCTGCCGCCGCCGGTCAAGGCCTACCCGGCCGGGGCCGAGCGCATCGTCCTGCCCCGCGACCTGCGTGATCCCGGCGCGAGCGCGACGTCCGTCCTGGCCGGCGCGCCGGCCCCGGCGCTGCCGCTGGACGCCGCGCAGCTCGGCCGCGTGCTCTTCCTCGGCGCCGGCGTGGTGCGCACGGCCGAGCGCGACGGGCGGCGGATCCTGTTCCGGGCGTCCGGCTCGGCCGGCGCCAGGTTCCCGCTGGAGCTCTACGCGAGCACGCGCGGCGTCGCGGGCATCCCGGACGGCGTGCACTGGTACGACCCCGAGCAGCACGCCCTCGTCACGATCGGCCCCGCGGCCACCGGCGCGGCCACCACCCTGATCGTGACCGGCGTGCCGTGGCGCACCGGCTGGCGGTACGCCGAACGCGGCTGGCGCCACCTCTACTGGGACGCGGGGACGGTGCTGGCCCAGTTGTCGGCTGCCGCGGACAGCGCCGGCCTGGCGCCCCGGCTCCGCTCGCTGTTCCCGGACGCCGCGGTCCGTACGCTGGTCGGCGCGGACGGTATGCACGAATATCCGCTCGCACTGCTCACCTTCGGCGACGACCGCCCGGCGATCGCATCCGGCGGCCCGGCGATCCCGGGCGAGTTGCCCGAGGTCGAGCTGCCGTTGTGCACGGCGGCCCAGCGTGCCGGCGACCGCGACGAGCTCGGCGAGCCCTGGCCGCGAGGGCCGGAGCTGCCGGATCATCCCCCGTCGGCCCCGCTCGACGAGGTGATCCGCCGGCGCGGCTCGCAACGCCGGATGGACCGCTCCCGGCACCTGCCGCGAACGGCATTGGACTGGCCGTTGACCGCGGCGCTGCGCGGGGTAGGGATACCGCACTGGGTGGCCGTGCACGGCGTCGACGGCGTGACGCCGGGGCTGTACCGCTGGCCCGACCTGTCCACCCCGCTGCGCGCGGGCGACCTGCGGGACGAACTGCTGCGCATCGCGCTGGACCAGGCCCTGGCCGGCGACGCGGGATACGTCGTCATCGCCGCCACCGAGCCGTCCGGGCTGGACGACCGCGGCTACCGCCGGGCCCAGCTCGAGGCCGGCCTGGTCGAGGGACGGCTGCACCTGGCGGCGTACGCCCTCGGCGCGAGCGCGACCGGCATGACCTTCCTCGACTCGGAGGTCCCGGCCCTGCTCGGCGAGAGCGCCGACCTGACCACCCTGCTCTTCACCTGCGTGGGCGTCCCGCAGTACGCCTCGCGGGCGGGTGGCACACCCGGCGCGCCGGTGGCGGTCCGGCCGGTCATCCCACGCCTGCGGTAGCCCTCACCCGCGTCAGGAGGCTCTGCGGGCGCGGCGCTCCCGCCAGCCCTCGACGGCCTTGTCGGCGTCGATCGGCGGCAGCAGCACAGGCGGGCCGTCGAGCAGCCCGGCCCGCGCCTTGCGGAGCTCCTCGTTGAGCCCGGCCACGTACGCCCGCACGTCACCCTCCGACGTGCGGCGGTCGATACTCTCGCGCAGATCCTGGGCCTCGCGGCGCAGGGCCAGCGTCGGCGGCAGCGCCCCGGCGGTGGCACCCTCGCGGCGCAACCAGTCCTTGACCCACCAGTCCTCGTCGTACTCCCGGCCGTGATCGCTCAACGGCTTGCCGGCGCCCGGGAGCCCGTCGAACTCGCCCCGCTCCTGGGCCTCACGAATCTCGCGATCGATACGCGACTCATACCAGCTCGCCATGCCGTCCAGTCTAGACCGCCCCACCTGCAGGACGCCCCACCTGCAGATCGCCCCGCCTCCAGGCCGCCGCGGCGAGCCGGTGAGCAGCTCAGACCGGCCTGGCGAAGCCGGCGAGCAGCCGCCGCAGCCCCCACACGTACTGCCCGGTGCCGACGTATGCGGCCAGCACGTCGGCGACGGCCGCGGTGCGCGGGAAGTGGTCGGCGGGCACGGCCGCGAAGGCCGCCCGGCGGGCCGCGATCCGGTCTTCCTCCGGGGCCAGCGGGCCCGGCTGGGGCACGTCGGCGACCTCCAGGGCGATCGCGCCGAGCACATAGGTGATCACCGCGTAGGAGGCGCGGGCGGCGTCCGAGGGTTCGAGGCCACCGTCGGCGAGGGCGTCGAGCAGCCGCTCGCCCAGCCGCAGCGCGTGCGGCCCGTCCATCGGCCCGCCGAGCAGCAGGGACACCGCGCCCGGGTGGGCGATCAGGCGGGCCCGCAGGTCGAGGGCGAGCGCCTCGATCCGCTCCTGCCAGGGCCGCTTGGCGTCGGCGAGCACGTCGTGGTCCATCTCGCCGAGCAGCCGCTCCACCAGCGCGCGGACGACGGCACTCTTGTCCGGAAAGTAGGTGTAGACCGCGTTCGGCGCCACGCCGACGGCCGCCGCGATGCGCCGGATCGAGGCAGCCTCGGCGCCGCCGATGTCGAGCAGGCCCAGGGCAGCGTCGAGGATCGCCTCCTCGGTCAGCGCCCGCCGCGGCCCCGGTCTGCGCCGGCCGGTATCCGTCACCACGCCCCCTTGACATTGTCTCTGCACACCGTACAGCATTAGCTCGTCCGCTAATACTGCACACCGTACAGGGATGGGTTTGTGATGGATCTTCACCGCACGACCGGGCTGCTCCTGGTGGGCGCTCCGCTCGCCTTCGCCACCGCCGCCACGGTTCTCTCCGCCAGCTTCGACTGGCCCGACATCCTGCGGGAGCCCGCCGCCGTCGTGCTCGCCGCCGCCGACGCGGGCGGCCCGGCCCTGACCTGGACGTGGTTCGCCACCGCCTGGACCTACGCGCTGCTCGGCGCACCGCTGCTCCTGCTCCCCGCGGCCCTGGGCCGCCGCGACGACGCCGTGCTGCGGGCGGCGACCACCGTCGGCGCCGCGTCCGTGCTGCTGTCGCTCGTCGGCTTCCTGCGCTGGGTCTTCGTCGTGCCGCCGCTGGCGCACACCTGGGCCACCGGCGACGCGACGGTCCGGGCCGCGACCGAGGCGGCATGGACGGCGCAACACCAGTTCGGCGGCGCGCTGCTCGGCGAGCACCTCGGCCAGGTCCTGGCGATCGGATGGTCCGTCGCGATCAGCATCGTGCTGCTGCGCACCCGGCTGCTGCCGGCCTGGACAGGCTGGGCCGGGCTCGGCGCGTCGGCGCTGTACCTGCTGAACCAGGGCGACGTGCTGGCCACCGCGATACCCGGCTTCCCGATCTGGGACGCAGCCGGCCTCGTCGGCAGCACCGCATGGATGCTGTGGATCGTCGCCCTCGGCGTGGCGCTACTGCTTCCCCGGTTGCTTCCCCGCCTGCTTCCCCGTTGCGAGGGCGTCGATCTCGGCGTAGCCGGGCAGCCCACCGGGACCAGGCTCACCACGAGCCACTGAGCGCGCCACGGCCACGGCGGCGCCAAGCGCGGCCCGGAAGAGCATCGAACCGGTGCTGACCCGGGCCACGCCAAGCGCGGCCAGCCGCGGCAAGGCCATGCCGGGCAACAGCAAGACATTCACCGGTACGCCCAAGGCAGCGGTCAGCGTACGAATCGAGTCGTCGCCGGCCAGCCCCGGGACGAACACCCCATCGGCACCCGCTTCAACGTAAACCAGCGCCCGGCGCACAGCCTCCTCAACCAAACCGACCTCCTCAACCTGGCCAGCCTCCTCAACCCGGCCCGACCCTGCCACCCGGCCCCGCCCGACCACCCCGCCCGACCCAGCCACCCCACCCTGACCGACCACTCCCCGCGACCCAGCCACCCCGCCCGACCCAGCCACCCGGCTCGATCCGAGCCAGTGGGTGTCGGTGCGGGCGTTGACGAACAGGTCCGGCACCCGGTTCTTGATCGCCGTGATCAGCGCGGCCTGCTCGGCGGCCGGAGCGAGGTGGCCACCGGCCCGGCCGTCCTCGATGTTGATCCCCACCGCACCGGCCGCGGCCAGGTAAGCGGCCAGGTCAGCGACGGCATCCGGACCGCCGCCGAAGCCACCCTCCACATCCACGGTGAGCAGCACCGGCAACCGGCCGAGCCGGCGCACCAGCGCGAGCGTCTCGTCCCGGCCGGCACCGCGCCCGTCGGGCAACCCGTGCGCGGCGGCCACACCGAGGCTGGTCGTACCGATCGCGGGGAAGCCCGCCGCCGCCAGCGCGGCGGCGGAGGCCACGTCCCAGGCATTGGGCAGCAGCAGCGGATCACCGGGAACGTGCAAGGCGCGAAAATCGGTCACCAGCGAACCGTACGGCCGGAACCCTTCGGCGCCGGCCGAAGCGTGGGCGTCGCAGAATGGCGGAATGACCGGTCCCGCGCTCGCCCGCCTCGCCGCCCTGCTGGCCGACGACACCCGTGCCACGTTCTGCCTGGCGCTGCTCGACGGCCGGGCGTGGACCGCGGGCGAGCTGGCCGGTCACGCCGGCGTGGCCCCGGCGACCGCGACCGGCCACCTGCACAAACTGGTCGCGGCGGGCCTGCTCACCGAGCAACGGCAGGGCCGGCACCGGTACGTGCGCCTGGCCGACGCACGAGTGGCCCAGCTCATCGAGGAGCTCGCCGCCCACCTGCCTCCGGTCGCCGCGCCGGCCCGGACCCTGCGCACCGCCACCGCCTCGGCGGCCCTGGCCCGCGGCCGAACCTGCTACGACCACCTGGCCGGGCGGCTCGGGGTGGCGGTCACCGACGCTCTCGAACGCACCGGCCGGCTCAGCCGCGCCACCGGATTCGCCTTCACCCCCGCCGGCCTGCGGTGGCTGGACGGCCTGGCACCAGTACGAGCGTCGCGGCGCCCACTGGCCCGGGGCTGCCTCGACTGGACGGAGCGCCGCGAGCACCTCGCCGGAGCCGGCGGCGCCGCGGTCTGCGAGCACCTGCTGGCCAGAGGCTGGGTCACCCGGGTCGGCACCGGCCGGGCCGTGCGAGTCACGCCGACGGGCTCGACAGCGCTGGCAGACCTGTTCGGCGCCGACCCCGCCTGGACGGCATGATCCCGGCACTGCGCATAGGGAAGCAGAGGGACCATTCCCGCCTCTGTCCAAGCGACAGACTGATGGGCTCCGGCGCACTCTCGTGGACCGTGACGCGGCATGTCGATCAAGCGGAGCAGTTGATCGGCACGACCACAGGAGACGGACAGCCAAGTGCCAGTGGGCGATTCTGACGGCCTACGCCGAACCCGACACATACAGCGCAAATTGCCCCATAGACATGACACCCCGCGACTACAGCATGTCACCGTTGACGCATAGCGACAACGCGGATCGCAGCATGAAAGTGCGCCTTTCTGGATCACCTTGCCGCCAATTCTCGCGGGTGTGACGCTGGTCATGGAATTGGCATGGCCGGTCATTGATAGGGGCCTGTGATCTTGGCTGGCGTGCGGAATAATTGGTGGCATGGGGCAGCTCCAGTTGTTTTCCCGGGCCGAGCTCGCGGGCCTGCGTGACCGGACGAAGGCACGCAATTATTCAGCGAGCCGTGACGAGTTTCGCCGCGATCATGAACGGCGCCGCGCGTGGGGTCTACAGCGTCGTCACGCCGAGCGGCTGCGACACGTCCGCGAGCAGCAGGCGGGCTGCTGGCCGGAAGATCTCCAGATCAAGCCCACCAGCTTCGAAACCGTCCGCCCGGGCCCGGGAGACCCCTTGCCCGTGAGTGCGGCGTCGCCTTCTCGTGCGGTGCGCAAGCCGGCACCGAGCCGCGACCCACAGACCGCCCAGGGAACGCAGGCCCGACCAGTCCAGCACCCCGGACCGATCGAGCAGGCCGAGCCAGCCGAGCAGGCCACGCGGGCCAAGCAGGCCAAGCAGACCGAGCCAGCCGAGCAGGCCACGCGGGCCAAGCAGACCGAGCCAGCCGAGCAGGCCACGCGGGCCAAGCAGGCCACGCGGGCCAAGCAGGCCGAGCAAACCGCGCAGACCGCGCAGACCGAGCCAGCCGAGCAGACCGAACAGGCCAAGCCAGCCGAGGAGATCGGGCAGGCCGAGGAGGTCGTGGCGTCCCGCTGCGGATCAAACAGCTCGCCATCGCCCGAGCCGCGCTCGCCACGATCAAGTCACGGTTGCCACCCCGGCACCCACGCCCGTCCTCGCTGCGAGCACGCATCCCGCAGCGCCTATGCGTCGGCTGCGGAGCGGGCCGGAGTCACCAACCCCGCACCCGCCCGCCAGGCCGCCCGTCCCGGACCGGGCAGGCGAACACCAAACCGGGCCTGGCCCGACCGGCAACGACCCGATACGCAGCAAAACCCCACCACCAAACACGCCTCGACCAGAACGCCACCCGGAAAGGCGATCGTGGCGTTTCCTTCGAACGTATTGAATCCTCGCCGAAATCCGCGACGACATTGTCAGCAGATCCCACCCTGAATCGTCGTCGCCCTTGCCACCGGACCATTCTCATCGGCACGACCGCGCGTCGGTCGCATCGGCTTTCCGTTACGTTTCGTAGCAGCCTGATCCTGGCGGATCCGGTGGGCGTTGCTGCCTCGGCAGCCGGCGCGCTTAGCATGGCCGTGTGCCAGCAGACTCTTGGCGGTTCCGGTCGGTGCGCGGCGTACGCCGGCCAGCGGTCGGGACTGAGGTTGACTTCGGCGCCGGTCCGCGGCGGGTGCCGACTGGCACAAGGGTGCTCGACCTGAGGCCGGGCGGGGGTGTCGCGCCGGCGGACGGGCCGGTTGATTGGACGCAGCTGGACAAGCTGCCCTCTTGTCTTACCGTGGAGTGGTCGGGGCCGGATCGGGGCATCGCCGACGCCGTCGGTGCGCGCCTCGGCATTCGCTTTCTGTACTGGAGCGACGCCGTCGGGGATCTCGACCTGCGGCGCACCCGGCTGCGGACCGTGCGGCTGGCAGGCGCCGAGCTTCGCAGCGTTCGGTTGCCTCGATCGATCGAGACGGTGCTGCTGCGCGATCCGCCGGCCGGCCTCCAGGTAGAGGCTCCCGACGAGGGCAGCCGCGTGGATCTGCGCCTGTTCCAGGACGGCAGTGACGTCGTGATACCAACCGGGCTGCGACGAGTGTCCACGGTTTGGCTTCGGGTTGGCGGTGAGGTTTCCGCGGCGGTGCTGGAGACGCTGTCGGAACTGCGAGATCTGACGCTGACCTTCAACGCCCCGCCGGGAATCATCACCGATCTGGCTCATCTGCCGCGGCAACTACGCACGCTGAAGCTGGACGACGCGTACGGCCTGGATCCCGATGCGCTGCCCGAGCTGCCGCGACTTCGCAGTCTGGTGCTGCACGGCACCCGGCGGACCACCGCGACCACGCTGCGGCGGCGGTTCACACACGGCCCGGTCACGCTGTCGGTCGACGGCGCGAAGTCGGAGCGCTGGCTGGCGGAGCACATGGACAACCCCTTCCGCGACTGGGTCGAGGAATCCACGGCGTTCGGCCGGGCGGCCTGCGCCGCATACACCCGGGCACAGCAGGCGATCAGCGCGATCGCCCCGGAGGCGGCGGACCGCTCGGCGGCCGGAGAACAGGCGCTTCGTGACCTCGTGGCCGACCTCAACACGATCAACAGCGAGCATGAGCTGATTGACACGATCTTGCGGGAACAGGCCTGGAACGCCTTCCGGGAACTCGCCGGACGTCTGTCCACTCCCGACACGCGAGCCGCCGAGTGGTTCGACCAGGATCGTCGATTCTGACCTATCCCGACCGGCCACGTCCGCGACATCACCCCGGTCACCGCCTGCCCCACCCCGGCGCCATAGCCCTCGGCCGGAAGAACCGAGACCCAGGTACGGCGGGTCACCGCCCGGCCGCCTGACCTCGGTCGAGCAGAAGCGACCTCGCCAGCAGCGTCTCCGGAACCATCTTGACGAGCATCTCGACGCCCGGCGTCACGTCGACGACACAAGCCCACGCCCACCGAGCAACCCAACACCCACCACCACATCAACGACACAAGCCCACGCACGGATAAAGTGCACCGCCCACGACGGTGGAGAACCGCTCGGCGAGGGCCCGCCTGTGCAGGTCTCCGCAATCCTCCCGGCGGACCAGACGGTCAGCGCGGGTGCGGTGCCGGCGGGATGACCAGTTTTCCGGCCACGGCCCGGGGCCATGTCTGGTATCCGGACGAGTACAGGCTCTGCCCGATCCACCTGTTGTCGTTGCGGACCGGCTTGCGTGGCGTCACGGCGACGAAGTTGGCCGCGTCGTCGGCGCTGCCCGTTCCGTCGTAGCGGGCCACCGCGGGATACGGGAACACCGGCCGGGTCCGCGTGACGCTGCCGGCCACGACGTTCGCGGCGGTGATCCGCCCGGGCTGCCGGCCGCTCTCGACCCAGGCCATCACCGGGGTGAGCACGTCGAAGGTGTTCGGGCCCGCGCCGCCGCCGCAGTGTGCGACTCCCGGGAAGAGGTAGAGCCGCGCGAAACGACCGTCCGTCGTCTCGCGCAGGGCGTCGTAGTAGGCCAGCGTCGATTGCGGCGCGATGTGCTGATCATTCCAGCCGTGCCAGAGCAGCAGTTTGCCGCCGCCGCGCTGGAAGGCGGTCAGGTCGGGATCCATGGCCGCCAGGTACGTCGAGGACGGCAGCACGGTCTGCCAGAACGACTCCACGGTGAACTTCAGGTCGGTGAGCCGGTAGTCCGGCCGTGGGTCGTTCGGCCGGGCCAGGTAGCGCAGGTAGGACAGGGCGAAGTTCTCGCTGGCCACCGTCTGGCCCTGGGCGGCCGGCACGAACAGCGTCCATTCGAGTTCCGAGCCCCATTCGTGGGCGATGGCCGGCTCCAGCCGGCGGCCCCGGGCGTCGACCGCCCCGTCGTGCAGGCGTTTGACCACGGTGGCCTCCGCCTTCGACAGGCACGTGGCGGCGTCCTGGCCCGTGCGGCAGTGCAGGGTCGCCGGGTCGAAGCGGCACAGCCGCGGGTCGTCGATCAGGCCGTCCCGCAGGCCGTCGAGGGTGTCGCAGGCGGCGAGCACGGCCGTGTGGATGAGCGGCAGCTTGGCGGCGAGCAGGATGGCGGCGCCGTCGGCGTCCCTGTTCGCCAGCACGTTCCAGGCGTGGTGGAAGGTGTTCTGGACGGCCATGTTGTTCGCCGGTGCGCCGGCGGCGATCCCGTCGAAGTCGTTCGGGTAGCGCTGTGCCGCCATGAGGCCCTCGCGGCCACCGTCGGAGCAGCCGTTGAAGTAGGAGTACGCCGGCCGCCGACCGTAGAAGGCCGCGATGACCGCCTTGGCCACCTGGGCGGTCACGTGCACGCCCCGGTAGGCGAAGTCGATCTGCGCCTGCGGGTTGCCGGCGGCCCAGGAGCCGTCGTTCTGCCCCTGGTGGCCCATGTCGGTGGTGGCGCTGGCCACGGTGCCGTCCGCGATCGGCTGGCAGGTCGCCGCCTGGCCGTAGGTGATGGTCGCATTGCCGCAGAGGCCACCGCAGCCGGTCTGTAGGTAGCGCTGGGTCCAGCCGTTGACCGGCAGGCGCATGACGATCGTGTTCGCCGGGGCGATGGTGCCTCGGACCTCGCAGTAGGGCGCGCCGGTGCTGACAACGGTGGCCGAGCGGATCGTGACCGGCGCGTCGGTGACGCCGGCCAGGTCCAGGCCGGTCACATCGGCACAGTTGAGCACGGGCGGGAGGGCCGGCAGGTCGGCGAGGCCGGAGGCGGTAGTGGCGACGGCGGAGGCAGCGGGGAAAGTCGAGGCCGACACGGCAACCGCGGCAGGGAAAGTCGAGGCCGACACGCCAACCGCAGCAGGGAAAAGCGAGGCCGGCACAGCGGCCGCGGGTGCGCCCGCGGCCAAAGCCAAGATCAGGACGGAGGTCAGGCAGGCGGTCAGGACGGCGGTCCGGCAAGCGGTTGGGACGGCGGGAGTGGTGGGCCGTTTCATCGGGGGGTGGCCTCCGCGAGTGAGGTGAGCACGGCGTCCAGTCGTGGATAGACGCGGCGGGCGTTGGTTTCGTAGACCCGGGTCCGCTCGTCGGGGGTGATCGTGAGGGCGTCGACGTACCGGCGGGTGTCGTCGAAGTGGTGGCCGGTCCGCGGGTCGATGCCGCGGACGGCGCCGACCGTCTCGGAGCCGAACAGGATGTTGGCGGCGGGGATGACCTCGAAGAGCAGGTTGATGCCGGGCTGGTGATACACGCAGGTGTCGAAGAAGACGTTGCCCAGCACCGATTCCTCCGGGCCCGGCCGGCCGAGCATGTCGGCGAGGCCGCGGAAGCGTCCCCAGTGGTACGGCACCGCCCCGCCACCGTGCGGGATGATCAGCCGCAGACCGGGGAACCGCTGGAACAGGTCCGCCTGCAGCAGCTGCATGAACGCTGTCGTGTCGGCGTTGAGGTAGTGCGAGCCGGTGGCGTGGAAGCTGGGGTTGGTCACCGCGGAGACGTGCACCATGCCGGGCACGTCCAGCTCGGCCATGGCCTCGTACAGGGGAAACCAGCTCGGGTCGGTCAGCGGCGGGGTGGTCCAGTGGCCGCCGCTGGGGTCGGGGTTGAGGTTGCAGCCGACGAAGCCCAGCTCCGTGACGCAGCGCCGCAGCTCGGCGACGGACTTCGCGACCGGGACGCCGGGCGACTGCGGGAGCTGGCAGACGCCGGCGAAGTGCCGGGGGTAGAGCCGCACCACCCGGGCTATCAGGTCGTTGCAGACCCGGGTCCAGGCGGCGCTGACCACCTCGTCGCCGAAGTGGTGACCCATCGCCGACGCGCGCGGCGAGAAGACGGTCAGGTCGACCCCGCGCTCGGCCATCAGGCGCAGCTGGCTGCCCTCGATCGACTCCCGGATCTCGTCGTCGGAGATCCGGGGGTACGGCGGCGGCTCGCGCCCGGCGATGTACGCCTCCTGCTGGGCCGCCCGCCAGGCGGTGTGCGCGGCCGGCGCCGTCGTGTAGTGACCGTGGCAGTCGATGATCATGACCGACTCTCCCGGTCGCGCAGCGCGATCAGCAGGTCCCGGGCCGCGGTGGCGATCCGGGGCTGGACGCCCAGCCCGGCCAGGTGCTCGCTCGCCGCGCTCATCTCGTCGGCGCGGCGGCGCGCATGCCGGTGGGTGCCGTCGACCAGCCGGTCGATCGTGCGCTCGTCGAAGCCCGCGAGCTCGGCGCTGA
The DNA here is from genome assembly GCF_003947245.1 of Actinoplanes sp. ATCC 53533. Taxonomy (NCBI): domain Bacteria; kingdom Bacillati; phylum Actinomycetota; class Actinomycetes; order Micromonosporales; family Micromonosporaceae; genus Actinoplanes; species Actinoplanes sp. ATCC 53533. Next base: position 23,459 of record NZ_QHHV01000003.1, read on the forward strand.
TGTCGGCGCGCAGCCACGGCGCGCAGCCGGCCGCCTCGGCGGCGGCCAGCGCTTCCACCACGGCGGCCGCGAGACCCTTGTAGAAGACGCTGCGCAGCAGCTTGCGGGAGATCGCCTCGCCCGCCGGGCCGGGCTGGACGGTCACGGCGGCGCCGAAGCCGGTGAGGATCTCGGCGTACCGGGCGGCGCCCGGGCCGGAGACGAGCATCGGGGTGCGCAGTCCCCGGCCCGGCACCGGGGCCATCAGGGCGACGTCGGCCACCGCCACGTCCCGGCCGGTGAGCTGCCGCACCAGCGCGGCCTTCACGGCGGGTGCCGCGGTGTTCAGGTCGGCCCAGAGCGTCCCCGGCGCCAGCGCCGGCAGCGCGTTCGCCAGGGCGGGCCGGGCGTCGTGGGCGCTGTTGACGCTCAGCACCAGGTCGGCGTCCCGGACCGCGTCGGCCTCGTCCGACCGCGGATCCACCCCGGCCGGCGGGCCCACGGCGGGGTCGTAACCGCGGACATCCACGCCGGCCGCGACAAGATCACCGGCGATCTCCGCGCCGGCCTCACCCAGCCCCAGCAGCGCGACACGCACCCTCACGACAAGCCCGGCGGAACGAAAGGCGAGCCCGGCGAAACGGAAGACGAAGCTGGCGGAACGGAAGACGAACCCGGCGGGACGACGGGCGTGCCGTGGGTGTGGAAGGTGTCGATGGTTTTCAGCCCCCACGCCTGGCCCTTGGCCCGTTCCTCGCGGTTCCAGCTGATCGTCTTCCAGTCCGGGGCCAGGATCAGGCGGGCGCCGGCGTTGCAGATCTCGATGCGGTTGCCGCCCGGCTCCCACACGTACAGGAAGAAGGTCTGCTGGATCGCGTGCTTGTGCGGCCCGGTCTCGATGTGGACGCCGGCGTCCAGGCACACGTCGGCGGCCCGCAGGATCTCCTCGCGGGTGTCGGTGGCGAAGGCGATGTGGTGCAGGCGGCCGCTGCTGCCGGTCCAGTCCTCGGTGTAGACGAGGTCGTAGGTCTTGTCGCCGACGGAATACCAGACGGCCTGCGGGCTGCCGTCGTCCTTGACGATCCGCTCGGTGCACCGCGCGCCCAGCACGTCGCCGAGGAACTCCGCGGTCGCCGGCACGTCGGCGGTCAGGTAGTTGACGTGGTCCAGGCGCCGCAGGTTCGCGCCCCGGCCCGGGTAGGCCGCGGCCTGGTTCTTCAGCGCCGGCCGGTCGGCCTCGCCGGCCCGGTACCACTCGACGTCCCAGTACAGGCCGAACTCGTGCCCGTCGGGGTCCTGGAAGAGGTGGACCGGGCCGAGGCCGTACCCGTCCGTCACGACGCCGCGGCCGAGACCGGCCGCGGCGATCTCCGCGGTGAGCCGCTCGAGGCCCTGCGGGCTGGCGGCGCGCAGATAGGTACGGCCGATGCCCGCCGCCGCCCGCCGCACCAGGCGGATCGTCCACGACTGGTAGTCGTCCCAGGTGTGCAGGTAGATCGAGGTCTCGTCGCGGTGCACCTCGCGCAGGCCCATGACGTTCACGAAGAAGTCGCGGGACGCCTCCGGCACGGCGGTGAAGAGCTCGATCGGGCCCACGTGGGCGATGTCCCGTCGGCGGTCGGGGTCGTGGGGGTGGCTCATTCAGGTTGCCTTTCCGCTGCGCGGCCACACGAGGCCGTCGGCCAACTTGCGGGCGGTACGCACGACGGCGCTGGCGCGGACCCGGGTCCGCGGGCCGCTGCCGTCGAGCTCCAGAGAGACCTCGAAGATGCCGGTCGGATGCTCGATGCGGACCACCCGGCCGGCCGGCGCGATCGAATCCGCGACGGTGCCGGGCGCCGGCACCTCCACTGAAGCAACGGTGCCGGGCGCAGGCACCTCCACTGAAGCGAGGGTGCCGGGCGCAGGCACCCCCGCCGAAGCGACAGTGCCGGGCGCAGGCACCCCCGCCGAAGCGACAGTGCCGGGCGCTGGCACCCCCGCCGAAGCGACAGTGCCGGGCGTGAGCACCCCGGCCGCGACCGAGACGGCGCCCAGGACGCCGATCGCGGCGTGCACCCGGTGCGGGATGAACGTCCGGGTGCACACGGTGCCGCCGGTCCTGGCCGGCGACACGATGCTGATCTTCGGCACGGTCGCGTCGGCGACGTCGCCGAGCCCCATCGCGGGACCGGCGGCGAGGCGGATCGCCTCCACCTTCGCGCGCAGGGCGGCGTCGCCTTCGAGCACGTCCGGCGGCTCTTCGCCGGCGACGCCGAGGTCGGCGGCGCGGACCAGCACGACCGGCATGCCGGCGTGCACGCAGGTGACGTCGAGGCCGGCGAGCCGGTCGGCGAGCCGTCCGGTGGGAAAGACCGGCTCGGCGCCGCCGGGGAACCGCAGGGCGATCGGCGCGGCGGGAAACGGCGCACCCGCCATGACGGTGTCCCCGGCATACCGCACCCGCCCGCCGGGCGTCAGCACCCGCGCCTCGGCGAGGCCGACCGCGGGGTTCATGATCCGGATGCGGACGGTCGTCGTCTCGCCGGTGGCCGCGACCAGTCCCCGCTCGATGGCGAACGGCCCCACCCCGGCCAGCAGGTTGCCGCAGGTCTGCGCGGCGGTGACGAGCGCCCGGCCGGGCACCACCTGCAGGAAGAGGTAGTCCACGTCGGCGTCGCCGGCGGACGAGGGCGCGACGACCGCCACCTTGCTGGTGAGCGGATGCCCGCCGCCGAGGCCGTCGATCTGACGTTCGTCCGGTGAGCCCATGATGCGCAGCAGCAGGTCGTCACGCTCGTCCGGGTCCGCCGGCAGGTCCGCGGCCAGGAAGTACGCGCCCTTCGAGCTGCCGCCACGCAGCTGCATGCAGCGGATCCCGTCGCTCACGGCAACCGGTCCACATAGGTCACGCCGAGCTCGGCGAGCAGCGGGCGCAGCTGGTACAGGTCGACGCCGAGCGTCCCGCCGGCCAGTTGCTCGCGCTTGGCCGCCTCGTTCGCCAGGCGCCGCGCCGCCGCGTCGGCCACCCGGCCACCCGTGGCCGCCGGCAGGACGAGCACGCCGTCGTCGTCGGCGATCACGATGTCGCCGGGCCGGACCAGGGCGCCGGCGGCGACGACCGGCACGTTGACCGAGCCAGGGCTGGCCTTGACCGTGCCCTGCGCGTGCACGGCCCGCGACCACACCGGGAAGCCCATCTCGCGCAGGGTCGCGAGGTCCCGGACGCCGGCGTCGATCACCAGGCCGACGACTCCCCGGGTGGTCAGCGAGGTGGCCAGCAGGTCGCCGACCATGCCGTCGGTGGACGGCGAGGTCGTGGTCACCACCAGCACGTCGCCGGGCCGGCACACCTCGACCGCCGCGTGGATCATCAGGTTGTCGCCGGGGTGGCAGGAGACGGTGATCGCGGAGCCGCCGATCGCGGAGCCGGCCTGCCGGGCCTGGATCGCCGGGCCGAGCAGGCCGGTGCGGCCGGCCGCCTCGTGGGCCGTGGCGACGCCCGCCTCGCGCAGGCCGGCGATGGTCTCCGGATCGGCGCGGTCGACGCAGCGCACGACGTAGTGGGATGCCATGAGGCCGACCGTAGCCAGCAGTCAACAAGATTGTCAACAATCAGCAACGTGCCCGCAAGATTGCCTTCACAATTGTTGACAATCTCTGTACCGTCCGGTCATCGGCCTCTCAAGTCCTGTTGGAGGACCCCATGACCCCACTCCGGCGCCGCCGGTTCACCGCCCTCGTCCTGACCATCTCGACGGCCCTGCTGGCCGGCGCCTGCGGCTCCGACGAGCCGGCCGGATCGACGGCGGACGGCACCACCAAGGTCAAGATCGGGGTGATCCCGATCGTCGACGTCGCACCCGTCCATCTCGGCCTGAAGCAGGGCTTCTTCGCCGCGGCGGGCCTGGACGTCACCCTCGAGACGGCCCAGGGCGGGGCGGCGATCGTCCCCGGGGTGGTCAGCGGGCAGTACCAGTTCGGCTTCAGCAACACCACCTCGCTGCTGCTGGCCACCTCCAAGGGGCTGCCGCTGAAGGCCGTCGCCTCCGGGGTGGCGTCCACCGGCGAGCCGGGCAAGGACTTCGGCGGGGTCATCGTGCCGGCCGGCAGCGCGATCAAGACCGCGGCGGACCTGGCCGGCAAGCGGATCGCCGTCAACACCCTCAAGAACATCAACACCACGACGGTCGACAAGGTCGTCCGGGACGCCGGCGGCGACCCGTCCACCATCCGGTACGTCGAGCTGGCGTTCCCCGACATCGCCGCCGCGCTCGCCAAGGGTGACGTGGACGCCGGCCAGGTGGTCGAGCCGTTCCTGACCATCGCGACCGGCCAGGGCAACCGTCAGGTGGTCTCGAACTACGCGGGCACCGACCCCGACCTCACCGTCGCGATGTACTTCACCTCGAAGCAGTACCTGGCGCAGCACCCCGAGGTGGTCAGCGGCTTCACGGCGGCGATGACCAAGTCCATGGAGTACGCCGGCGCCCACCCGGACGAGGCGCGGGCGACGCTCGCCACGTACACGAAGATCGATCCCGCCGTGCAGCGGAGCCTGGTGCTGCCGAGGTGGCCGGCCACGGTCGACCGCGACTCGGTGCAGCTGCTGGCGGACCTGGCCGTCCAGGACAAGCTGCTCACCCAGCAGCCGGATCTCGGCGCCCTGCTGCCGTGACGGCCACCGCACCGGCCCTGACCGGGCCGGCGCCCGGCCGCCCCCGCGCCCGGGTCCCCGCCGGCGAGCGGTGGCGCCGGCCGGCCCTCGGGCTGCTCGGGCTGGCACTGCTGGTCGGCGCCGTGGAGGCGCTGCCGCGGCTGGGCATCGTGGACAGCAGGTTCCTGCCGCCGTTCAGCGCGATGGCCCGCAGCCTGGCCGCGCAGCTCGCGCTCGCCGACTTCTGGACGGCGTTCGCCCAGACGGTGCGGGGCTGGGCGCTGGGCCTGGCGGTCGCCATGATCGCCGGAATCGTCGTCGGCGTGGTGCTCGGCGGCGTGCCGCTGCTGCGCGCCCTCACCGCCTCGACCATCGAGTTCCTGCGCCCCATCCCGTCCGTCGCGCTGATCCCGCTGGTGGTGCTGATCTACGGCAGCCGGCCCCCGTCGGCGCTGGTCCTCGTCGTCTACGCCGCGTTCTGGCAGGTGCTCGTCCAGGTGCTCTACGGCGTCGCCGACGTCGACCCGGTCGTCCGCGACACCGCCCGCTCGTACCGCTTCTCCCGCCGGGCGGTGGTCCGTACGGTCCTGTGGCCCACCGCCCTGCCCTACGTCGTCACGGGCTTCCGGCTGGCCGCCTCGGTGGCGCTGATCCTGCAGGTCACCGCGGAGCTGATCATCGGTGTCCCCGGCCTCGGCCGCTCGATCGGCGTGGCACAGAGCTCGGGCGCCGTGCCGGAGACGTACGCCCTGGTGCTCGTGGTCGGGCTGCTCGGCGTGGCGGTCAACGCCTCGGCCCGGGCCGTCGAACGCCGCGCCCTGCGCTGGCACACCTCGGTTCGGCGGGACCTGTGAAGATCTCGGAACTCCCCCGCCGGGCGCTGGTCGCCCTGGGCCTGCCCGTGGTGCTGATCGCGTTGTGGTGGACGCTGTCGGCGCACAGCACCAGCTTCTTCTGGCCGCCGCTGTCCACCATCGCGCGGGCGTTCCCGCAGACCTGGACCGCCGATCCGCTCCGGCACGACGTGCTGCCCAGCCTCGCCCGGCTCGCCGCCGGCTACCTGGCCGCCCTGGTCGCCGGCGTCGCCGCGGGCACGGCCATCGGATCGTCGCGGACCCTGCGCGCCCTCTGCGAGCCGGCGCTGGAGTTCCTGCGCGCCATTCCGCCGCCCGTGCTCATCCCGGTCATCGCGCTGTTCGCCGGCTACACCGGCTGGACCGCCAAGGTGATCACCATCGCCCTGGGCTGCGTGTGGCCGATCCTGCTCAACACCGTCGAGGGGGTGCGCTCGATCGACGAGGTGCTGCGCGACACCGCCCGCTCGTACCGGCTGGGCCGGCTCGCGACCCTGCACCACGTGGTGCTGCGGGGAGCCAGCCCACGGATCGCCACCGGCGCCCGCCAGGCCCTGTCCATCGGGGTCATCCTCATGGTCATCAGCGAGCTGTTCGGCGCCGACCGCGGGCTGGGCGCGGCGATCGTGCAGTTCCAGCGCGGGTTCGCCATCCCCCAGATGTGGACCGGCATCATCCTGCTCGGCCTGCTCGGCGTCGCCCTGTCCGGGCTGTTCCGCCTGGTCGAACACCGATCCCTGGCCTGGTACCGCGGGCTGCGCCAGGCCGAACGAGGGACGTGACGACGTGACTGTGCTCGATGTGGACGGGCTCGCCAAGACCTACCGGAGCCACGGTGCGGACGTCGAGGCGATCCGGGACCTCACCTTCCGGATCGACCGGGGCGAGCTGGTCTGCGTCGTGGGCCCGTCCGGGGCGGGCAAGACGACGCTGCTGCGCTGCCTGGCGGGGCTGCTCGACCCGACCGGCGGCCGGATCCGGCTGGACGGGGCTCCGGTCACCGGGCCACCCGCCGGCATGGCGGTCGTCTTCCAGGAGTACGGGCGCAGCCTGTTCCCGTGGCTCACGGTCCGCGCGAACGTCGAGCTGCCGCTGAAGGAGAAGGGCCTGTCCCGGGCCGACCGGGCCACCAAGGTCGAGGCCGCGCTGTCCTCGGTCGGCCTGAGCGACAGCGCGGACGCGCACCCGTGGCAGCTCTCCGGCGGCATGCAGCAACGGGTCGCCATCGCGCGGGCGGTGGCGTACGAGCCCAGCGTCCTGCTGATGGACGAGCCCTTCGCCGCCGTCGACGCACAGACCCGCGCCGACCTGGAGGATCTGGTCCGGGCCCTCTGGAAACAGCTCGGGATCACCGTCCTGTTCGTCACCCACGACATCGACGAATCGGTCTACCTCGGCCAGCGGGTGCTGGTGCTCTCCAACCGGCCGACGGTCGTCCTGGCCGACGTACCGGTCGACCTGCCGGCGGAGCGGCAGCAGCTGGAGACCCGCTCGTCGGCGCGGTTCACCGCGCTCCGCAGTCAGGTGTACGCCCTGGTCCAGCAGGCGAAGAAGGGTCACCGGCCGGGCACCGCGTGACCGGTGCCTACGATGACCTTCGACGACGAGGAGCATCGAGGCTATGAGTGACGTCCTGGCCGAACTGCGGGCGGCCATCCTGCGCGGGGAGTACGCCCCCCGCCAGCGGCTCATCGAGAACGAACTGGTCGAGCGGTACGGCACCAGCCGGTTCGTCCTCCGCAACGCGCTCACCCGGCTGGCCAACGAGGGCCTGGTGGAGCTGCAGCCCAACCGCGGCGCCCGGGTCCGGGAGATCTCCGTCGACGAGGCCATCGAGATCACCGAGATCCGGCGCGCCGTCGAGGGCCTGGCGGCGGCCCGGGCGGCGGAGCGGATCACCGACGCCGAGATCGCCGAGCTGCGGGCGCTGGGCGCCCAGATGACCGCCGTGGTGAACCAGGCGGACATGCTGCGGTATTCCGAGCTCAACGCCCAGCTGCACGCCACGGTCCGGTCGATCGCCCGGCACGCCTCCGCCAAGACGATCATCGAGCAGCTCAACGGGCAGATGGTGCGCCACCAGTTCCGGCTCTCGCTGATGCCCGGCCGGCCGTCGGTGTCGCTGCCGGAGCACCTGGCGATCATCGAGGCGGTCTGCGCGCGCGACCCGGCGCGGGCCGAGGATGCCATGCGCACCCACCTCACCAGCGTGATCGAGGCCCTGGTCACCTTCGCGGCGTCGGTCACCTCCCGGTCGGCCCTCTGACACCGGTGTCCCTATGCGACGTTGAGGACGACCTTCGCGCGGGCGTGCTCCTGTTCGACGTACCGGATCGCCTCGGCCGTCTCGCTCAGCGGCAGCGTACGGTCGATGATCGGGGTGAGGGCGCCGGACTCGGCGAGCTCCCGCAGGGTGTCCAGGTTTTCCCGGCTCGGCGTCGCGCTGAGCGTGATCACCCGCTGGCGGACGAAGCGGGACAGCAGCTGTCCCTTGACCACCAGGCCGATCGGCCCGACGAGGCTGCCGCCGGAGGACACGCCGCCGCCGGACAGGATGAGCGTGCCGGTGCGGGTGAGCGCCCGGCGGAGGTCGGCCAGCGAACGGTTGCCGACCAGGTCGAACACGACGTCGTAGCGCCGCCCGCCGGCCGCGAAGTCCTCGCGGGTGTAGTCGACGATCTCGTCCGCGCCGAGTGAACGGACCAGCTCGATGTTCCTGGTGCTGCAGACGCCGGTCACGTGCGCGCCGAACGACTTGGCGAGCTGCACGGCGAAGGTGCCCACACCCCCGGAGGCGCCGTTGATCAGGACCCGCTGGCCCGGCCCGGTGTGCGCCACGTCGCGCAGGCCCATGAGGGCGGTGTTGGCCGCCAGCGGGATCGCCGCCGCCTGCTCGAAGCTCAGGTTGGCCGGCTTCGGCCCGACCAGGTCCTCCGGGACGCTCACGTACTCGGCGAAGGCCGCCTCGACCTCGCCGTACACCTCGTCGCCCGGGCGGAACCGGGTCACCTGCCGCCCGACCGCCGCCACCCGGCCCGCGAAGTCGGTGCCGCGGATCCTCACCTTGGGGCCGCGGAGCCCGAACGCCATCCGGGCGAGGTACGGGTCGCCGCGCATGGCGTGCCAGTCACGGGCGTTGATCGTGGCGGCGTGCACCCTGACCAACACCTCGTTGTCGCCGGCCACCGGCTTGGCGACCTCGGCGAGCCGCAGCACCTCGGGTGAGCCGTACCGGTCGTGGACGATCGCTTTCATGAGGCCTCCTCAAAACCCAGGTGTACGGTGTACACCGCTGGACAGCACACTAGGTGTACGGCGTACACCTGTCAAGGAGACGAGATGACCGAGCAGGCGGCAGCTCCGCGCCGGACCCCGCTGAGCAGGGAGCGCGTGCTGCACGCCGCCGTCGCGCTCGCCGACGACGGGGGCAGCGAATCGCTCAGCATGCGCAAACTCGCCCAGGAGCTGGGCGTCGTGCCGATGGCGCTCTACAAGCACGTGGCCAACAAGGAGGAGCTGCTCGACGGCATGGTCGACGTCGTCGTCGGCGAGATCGACCCGCCGGTCCGCGGCGCCGACTGGAAACCCGCGGTCCGCCAGCGGATCCTCTCCGCCCGGCGCGCCCTGCTGCGCCACCCCTGGGCGTCCCAGGTGATCGAGTCACGAACCACGCCGACCCCGGCCGGGCTGGCGTATCTGAACTCGATGATCGGCATGTTCCGCGAGGGCGGCCTCTCCGTCGGCCTCACCCATCACGTCATGCACGCCATGGGCAGCCGGATCCTCGGCTTCAGCCAGGAGCTATACGTCGGCTCACCCGCCGTCGACCCTCAGGTGCAGGAGGCCATGGCCCGCGAGCTGGCCGGCCGGTTTCCCTATGTCGCCGAGATCGCCATGGCGGCCGCACACGTCGAGGACTCGGTCGTCGGCTCGGGGTGCGACGACCAGTTCGAGTTCGAATTCGCGCTGGATCTGCTCCTGGACGGCATCGAAGCGCTGCACCGGCGGGGCTGGACGCCCGTCACAGCACGCGCGTGACGCCCTCGGCGGCGATCCGGGACTCCAGGGCGTCGCGGTCCAGATTCGCGCAGAGCACGATCGATGCCCCGGCGGCCAGCGGCGTCAGCAGCCACCGCACGGGCTGCTCGTGGTCGTTCGCGTCGACCAGCACCCGGTCGCCCGCGCGCAGCCCCAGGTCGGCGGCGATGCCGTGCGCCACCTCGCTCCACTGCGCGTACGTCGTACCGTCCGGGCTCGCCACATCGCCGGGACGCAGGCCGGTGTAGTTCGGCGTGCTGTCGGGATGACGGACCACCTCGGCGGCGAAGTCGCGGTAGCCCGCCGGCACCTCCTCCAGCGCCGCGAGGCCGGGAGCCAGGCCGAGCACGAATCGGTGCCGGGCGGCCGGCACCTCCTCCAGCCAGCTGCCCAGCCGCTGACCGGAGACGAAGACGACGTCGAGCGGCTCCGGCGGCGCGGCACCCAGGCCCGCGGTCGCCCACGGACGGAACGACACGGCGATCCCCGCGGACCAGGCCCCGAGCAGCACGACGGCGGTCTGCCAGTGCGGTGGCAGCAGCACCGCGGCGCTGCTGCCGGCCGCCAGCCCGCACCCGTCGCGCAGCAGCGCCGCCGCCCGGGCCGACCAGCCGCCCAGCTCGGCGGCGCCGAGCTCGGTGCGCTCGCCGGTCGCGTCGTCGTAGTAGGTCAGCAGCGGGCGGTCCGTCCGCGGCAGCGGGACGGACACGACAGCGGTATCGGGCACAGGTGGCAGCTCAGTCGGGGGCGTCGAGGTCGCGCAGCGCCTGGCGCAGCAGCTCGGGGGTGCGCGCCGGCGGCTCCGCCTCGATCGTCAGCCTGCCCATCGCGGCGGCGTAGTGATCCACTTCCTCGCGTTTCTCCAGGTAGAGACCGCTGGTCAGGTGTTCGAGATACACGACGTCGGGCATGTCCGGATAGGGGAAGCGCAGGATGGTGAACGCTCCCCCGGCCGCGGCGTGCCCGCCGGAGGCGAACGGTATGACCTGCAGCCGGACGTTGGGCTGCTCGCAGGCCGCCAGCAGCGACATGATCTGCTCGCGCAGCACCTCCTTGCCGCCGATCGTTCGGCGCAGCACCGCCTCGTCGAGCACCGCCCAGAGCCGCGGCGACTCGTCCCGTTGGAGCATCTGCTTGCGGGCCATCCGCAGGTCGGCGCGCCGGGCGATCTCCTCGGCCGACGCGCCGCCGTGCCCGAGCGTGATGACCGCCCGGGCGTAGGCGTCGGTCTGCAGCAGACCCGGCACGAACTGGATCTCGTACGTGCGGATCAGCTCGGCGGCCTGCTCGAGGTCCAGGTAGTTCTGGAACCAGGTGCTGAGCACGTCGCCGTACGAGTGCCACCAGCCCGGGGTGTTGGCCTCGCGGGCCAGGGTGAGCAGCCGCTCGTGCTCACCCTGGTCGTCGACGCCGTACAGCTTGAGCAGGTCGACGACGTCGCGCACCTTGAAGCTGACGCGGCCGAGCTCCATCCGGCTGATCTTCGACTCGGAGGCACGGATCTCGTAGCCCGCCCGGTCGCGGGTGACGCCCTTGGCCGTCCGGAGGCTGCGCAGGCGGGCGCCGAGCTGCAACCGGCGGACCGTCGGCCCGTCGTTCTGCCCCGTCGTCACGTGTGGTCCCGTCGTTGTTATGGCTTGCGACCCACGGCGCAGTACTGGTCGATCTCCGGCGCGTTCTCCGCTCCGGGCCCGGGCTTCCACTTGGTCACGGAGACCACGCCGGGCTCGACCAGCTCCAGGCCCTCGAACAGCGCGGCGATCCGGTCGGCGCTGCGCAGGTGGTATTTCGGGTTCGCCGAGATGTTCCAGATCCGCACGGCCTCGTTGTTGGCCTCGCTGGTGTCGCTGCCGTCATACATGGCCAGGTAGCTCCCCGAGGGCAGCCGCGACATGATGCTGTCGATGATCGACTTGGCTTCCTTGTCGTCCTCGATGTGACCGAGAATGCCCATCAGGAACAGCGCCACGGGCTGCTTGAGGTCGAGCGTGCGGGCGGCCTCGCCCAGGATCTTGTCGGCGTCGCGCAGGTCGGCGTCGATGTAGTCGGTCGCACCCTCGGGGCTCGTGGTCAGCAGCGCCTGGGCGTACGCGAGCACCAGCGGGTCGTTGTCGACATAGACGATGCGGGCGCTCGGCGCCACCTGCTGCGCGACCTCGTGGGTGTTGTCGGCCGTGGGCAGGCCCGTGCCGATGTCGAGGAACTGCCGCACGCCGGCCTCGCCCGCCAGGTAGCGCACGGCCCGGGCCAGGTAGGCCCGCGACAGCCGCGCGTTCTCCGCGAGCTGGGGCATCGACTCGATGATCTGATCGCCGACCGCCCGGTCGACGGCGAAGTTGTCCTTACCACCGAGCAGGTGGTTCCAGATCCGAGCCGTCTGGGGGACGGTGGTGTCCAGTTTGGGCATCTTCTCCTGGCCCTCAGCCACGTGCACATCCCTTGTTCGAACGAAACCACGCCGAATGATCGGCGCAAGCATAAACCGCCCATCGATCGCAGGCGTGCGCCGAACGGTCATACTCGGGCACCCCTAAGCAGGAAGCATCACGACCTGTGCGGCGGCCGGTCGGCACCATGGCCCGGCCCGCCTGAGACGAGGCTCTCCACTCGCGCGAATCGGCACCGCGGGCCGTGGCCGCGGGCGTAGCGTCGGGCCGTGGGTGGGGGTTCCGGGTCGAGCGCCTTCTCCGGCGCCGGCGCCCGGCCGCCGGGGCGCCGCTCGGTGCGCCTGCTGGCCCTGGTCATCGCCCTCGGCCTGCTCGGCACGACGCTGGCCGCGACGGCGCTGCGGCACGCCGACGAGGACCGGGCGGCCCGGGCCCTGAGCCAGCAGACGATGATCGTCGCGCAGACCGTGACCGCCGAGGTCCGCCGCTACAGCACCGCCCTGGCCGACCTCGCCGCCGCCGTCGGCGCCCAGGGCCGGCTCGAGTCCGCCGAGTTCACCGCGATCGTCGCCGCGGTCGACGGGCAGCGCCTGCCCGGCGCCACCGGGGTGGCCCTCGTGGTGCCGGCGACCGGCGCGCAGATCCCCGAGGTGCAGCGGTTCTGGCGCGACAGCGGCGACGCCGGCCTGACCCTGCGGCCGTCGCCGGCCGCGGGCGGCGAGCACATGTTCGTCGTGCTGCACCGCGCCGTCGACGGCGGCGGGCCGCTGCTGGGCCGCGACCTGGCCGGCTCCGCGCCGGCCGCCGCGGCGATGCGGCTGGCCAGGCAGAGCCACCGGATCGCGACGAGCACCACCTACCGGCTGCTCAGCGACGAGTCGCTGCCCGAAACGGATCAGCAGATGTCGTTCCTGCTGGCCGCGCCGGTCTCCTCCACCTCGCCGTCCGCCGCCGACACCGGGCGGTTCCGCGGCTGGCTGACCATGGGCCTGCGCGGCGGCGAGTTCCTGCGGGAGGCGATCGGCGTGGTGGCCCGCGACACGGTGGCCGTCACCCTGGTCGACCCGGGACCGGTCACCCCGGTCCCGGTGGCGAGCTGGACGCCGCCGGTCCCGCTGCGGAACGACCCGGCCGCCCGCGACGTCCCCGTACCGGTGCCGCAACGCACCTGGCGGCTGGTCGTGCGGCCCACCCAGCGGCTGCTGCCCGGCGGCGCCGACGCGCAGCTGGACGTCGCCGCGTGGATCATCGGCGTGGTCCTCACCGCCCTGCTCGCCGGCCTGACCGGCACGGTGCTCTCCGCCCGCGACCGGGCGCTGCGCCGGGTCGACGACGCCACGATCGCGTTGCTGGACGACATCGAGCGGCGCGAGGCCGTGGAACAACAGCTGCGGCGGCGCGAGACGGAACTGGTCGGCTTCGCCGGCATCGTGGCCCACGACCTGCGCAACCCGCTGGCCCGGATCACCGGTTTCGCGGGCTTCCTGCGCGAGGAGGCCACCGAGCGGCTGGACCCGGTGCACCGCGACTTCCTCGAACGGCTCTACCACGGCGCCCTGCGGATGCAGACCCTCATCGACGACCTGCTCGACTATGCCACCGCCGAGAACCGGGCCCTGAACACCACGACGGTCGACCTGAAGGCGCTCGCCGACGACATCGCCCGGGAACGGCTCGGCGGGGCCCGGCACCCGGACACCATGATCGTGGTGGATCCGCTGCCGGCCGTGCCGGGCGACGCCACCCTGCTGCGCCAGGCGCTCGACAACCTGATCGGCAACGCGGTCAAGTACACCGCCGAGGGCCGCCAGCCGTACGTGCGGATCACCAGCCGCCCGCAGGGCGAGACCGTGCGGATCGACGTCGCGGACCGGGGCATCGGCCTGCCGGAGGACCAGCGCGACGCCGTCTTCGCCGCCTTCAACCGGGCGGCGGGCAGCGAGGGCTACCCGGGTACGGGCCTGGGCCTGGCCATCGTGCACCGCATCATCGAGCGCCACGGCGGCGAGGTGGGCGTGGACGACAACCCGGGCGGCGGCAGCCGGTTCTGGTTCACCCTGCCGCTGGTACGCCCGCCGGCCGAACCGTCTCCCACCGAACGGGCCGACCGGGTTATGGTCGGACGGTGATCCCGCTGGAGGCCGCCGCGACGGCGTACGCCCACTGGATCACGCCCGCCCTGCCGCTCTACGGCAACGACCACGAACGGGCCGATTTCGCTCCCTGACGCCGACCTGGCACCGGCGCGTCCCACCAGCCCCGTCGCACAGGGAGCGATGTGTCATGTCCACGGTCAGTCCCACCTCCCCCCGAGTCCGCGCGGTGCTGCGCGCGCCGCAGGTCGCCCGGGTCCTTCTCGCCAGCCAGATCGGCCGCCTCCCGCTGGCCTCCGGGCCGCTGGCGCTGCTGCTGTTCGCGCGCCAGTCCCTCAGCCTGACCGCCGCCGGCCTGCTGGTCGCGGCGTACACGGCGGCGATGGCGGTGAGCACGCCACTGCTGGCCCGCACCGTCGACCGGTGGCGCCAGCCGCCAGTGCTGTGGGTCTCGGCGCTGGTGTCCGGGGCCGGCTTCGTCATCGTCGCGGCCGGCGGGCACAGCACACCCGCCGCCGCCGTGGGTGCGGCGCTGGCCGGGGCCGGCACCCCGCCGCTGGAGGCCTGCCTGCGGGCGCTGTGGCCGGATCTGCTGTCCCCGGCGGTCGTTCCCGCGGCGTACGCGCTGGACATCGCCGTCCAGGAGGTGATCTTCGTGGTCGGCCCGCTGACCACCGTGGCCGCGGTGGCCCTCGGCGGCCCGACCGCCGGCCTGCTCACCGCCGCGGTGCTGCAACTGGCCGGCACCGCCGGGTTCGCGCTGACGCCGGCCGTGCGGAAGTGGCGCGGCGTGCGGGCGGTGCGGCACTGGGCCGGGCCGCTGCGCTCGCACCGCTTCACGCTGATGCTGGCCGGGGTCGGCTGCACGGGCCTGGCGATCGGCAGCATCCCGGTCGCGCTGACCGGCTACGCGGAGGCCGCGGGCACCAGGTCGCTCAGCGGCTGGCTGCTCGCGGCCCAGGCGGCGGGGGCGCTGGCCGGCGGCCTGCTCTACACCCGCGCCGGGCCCGGTGGTCCGCGCCGGCTGCCGCTGCTCGCCGGTGCGCTCGCCGCCGGGTTTCTGCCGCTGCTCGCGACGCCCCGCCCGGCGCTGATGGCCGTGCTGCTGGCGATCAGCGGCATGGCCCTGCCCCCGCTGCTGACCGCGGTCTTCCTCGCCGCCGATCGGCTGGCGGCGCCGGGCACCGTCGCCGAGGCGTTCGCGTGGGTGGCGACCGCCTTCGCGGTCGGCAGCGCCACCGGATCGGCGCTCGGCGGGCCGCTGGTGGCGGCCGGGATCCGGTACGGCTTCGCCCTCGCCCCGGCGATCGCGCTGGTGTGCGTCGCGGTGATGATCGCCGTCTGCTACGGCGGCACCGAGTCGTCACGCCGGAGCCTCCACGCACCGTCCGACTGAGGGCGGCACGGCGAGCGGGCCGTCGCCGCTCGAGGGGCGAGGCGGCGACGGCCCGGCCGGTCGCCAGGGGCGTGTCCTTTGTGCAATGTGCAGCAAGTACATGACCTTGGTGTGCCAAAATCGCCGATCTCGGCGGGTAGGGCGGTCCAAGACCAAAAATGTGCTGCTCACAGTCTGTTGTTCTTGAATCACTCTCCGTACTCTGTTGGTCAAATACCCATCGATCAACTTCAGTGCAGTCGTGGGTCGATGGTCTCCGACGGGCATTGCGGGGAGCACAGCATGGTCATCAAAATTGTCGATCAGATCAACGACGACGAGCTCGGAGAGTCGGCATGGCAGTTGTATCTCTCCGCGTTCCGTGAGCTGAACACGATGGCGGTGCAGCGGCATCTGATGTACCGCCACGAATTCGACGAGGTCATGGACGACGCGCGGGTCCAGAAGTACCTTTGCCTCGGCGATGACGGGACCCTGTGCGGTCTGGCCACGTACACCAACAACCTCGACGCGGTGCCACTGATCGCACCGCAGTACTTCGAGCGCCACTGGCCCGAGCACTACGCGGGCAACCGGATCTGGTACATCGGATTCGTCGCGGTGCACCCCAAGGCCCAGGGCCGGCACATGTTCAAGCAGTTGGTCGAGCAGCTGTACATCACCGCCGCGACCCAGAACGGGCTCGTCGGCATCGACATCTGCTCCTACAACGACGAAGTACTCAACTTCTCGCACATCTTCCGGTCCATGGTCGAGCGCCTCACCGCCAACATGCGCTTCCAGCGGATCGACCAGCAGTCGTACTGGCTCTACGATTTCAGCGCGGAAGCCGCGGCAGCCTGAGGGTCACCGGACATCACGCCATAGGCGCCTCCTTCGCGCGGGTCCCTGCCAGGACCCGGGTCTTCCGGCTCCGCCGGTGGGTGGCGCTCCGCCGGGGCGCTGCCGATACCTCGGACCTTGTCCGTCCGGGGTGCGCCGCGAGGAACGTCAGGTGGTGATGCGGGGCCGGCGTGGCATCAGGAGTGCCCGCCGGCCCGTTCGTCATCTCCCCGACCTCCTTCCTCTCCTCCGAATGAGTCAGTAGTGGTATCCGCGGGCCCCCACCGGTTCATGTGACCCTTTGGTCAAAGGGGGGCCTTCCGGTAACGAGATCGTCCGGCCGTCCACGCCCCGGCCGATGGCCGCGTACGCCTCGGGCCGCGCGGCGCGCATCACCAGCGCCCAGCCGACGCCGATCGCCCCGACCGCGAGGTAGAGCACCGGGACCAGCCACTGGAACGGCGAGTCGCCGGAGACCTGCAGGATCTCGCCGAAGCCGATGATGGTGATCCCGAGGACCGCGCTCAGCAGCAGGAAGGCGATCATCGGCGCGATCTGCGAGCGCCAGACGTTCTCCCGGCCCCGGTGGCGCACGAAGAACGCGAGCACGGCGAACGACGCGGCCCACATCAGCAGCAGCACGCCGAGCCCGCCGATCGTGGTCAGCCAGGCGAACACCCAGAACAGCGGCTCCAGGCCGGCCACGGCGTAGGCCGAGAGCACGGCGAGCGCGAGCACGCTCTGGGTGATCGAGCCCATCAGCGGGGCACCGGTACGCGGGTGGGTCCGGCCCCAGGCCGCGGGCAGCACGCCCTCGCGCCCGAGCGCGAACTGGTAGCGGGCCACGGCGGCGTGGAACGCGAGCAGGGCGGCGAAGACGCTCGTCATGAACAGGATGTAGCCCACCTGGACCAGGATCGCCGGCACGTGCGGGGCGACCAGCTCGAAGACCATGTCGGTGCGGTTCGCCTGGGCGGCCGCGACCACCTGGCTCGGTCCGGTGCTGACCGACATCGCCCAGGCCGACAGCCCGCAGAGCAGGCCGGCGAGGATGACGGCCAGATGGGTCGCCCGGGCGATCGTCCGCTTCGGGTCCTTGGCCTCCTCGGAGAGCACGACGGTGGCCTCGAAACCGACGAAGCCGGCGATAGCGAGCACCAGCATCGGGCCCGCGTCCGCGGTGAACAGCGGCGCCGGGTTGAGCGTGGCGAAGCTGACGCTGCCGCCGGCCGGGTGCGTGATCATGACGAGGTCGTAGATGAGCACGACGCTGATCTCCGCGATCAGCAGGACGGCCAGCACCTTGCCGCTGAGGTCCACCCAGAGCAGTCCCAGCAGCGCCACCAGCGCCCAGGCGACCAGCGCGCAGGTGAACCAGCCGACCTTGACCCCGAGGGCGGCCAGGATGTCCGAGGCCGCCGATCCGAAGAGGCCGAACAGGCCGATCTGCATCAGCGCGTACGCCGGCAGCGCCACGAACGCCGCACCGACCCCGGCCAGCCGCCCCAGCCCGTGGCTGATGTAGGCGTAGAAGGCGCCGGAGTTGACGATGTGCCGGCTCATGGCGACGAAGCCGACGGTGAAGATGGACAGGATGCCGGCGGTGACCAGGTAGGCCACGGGCACCGCCGTGTTGCCGATGATCGCGTAGATGGCGGAGATCGCGCCGATGATGACGGTCAGCGGCGCGGCCCCGGCCACCCCGAAGAACACCACCGACGGGACGCCGAGCCGGTTTCGGGCCAGTGCGCTCGAGATGATGTCCGGCTCGGCGGGTTCCTTACGCGCCATCAACAGCCTCCCGGCCCATTGATCGAAGTTGTCCTGACGGCGGTGATGCCGCCCGCGAGAGCTCACCGACGGCCGACGGCGAGGACCGACCCGACGCTGGCCTCGGTGTGCTCGATGAGCTGCCGCAGGTCCTCGGGAAGGGAGGCCACCGTGTTGGGCAGGACGGAGAACGCGGTCCGGTGCGCCTCGAAGTCCCAGAGCACGTGCCGGGTCAGGCCGGTCGCCGCGATGAGGCCGGCCAGCACCCGATCGGTGATCGCCATGTCAAGCCCGCGCACCAGAATGTTCGCCAGCCGCATCGGCGCCCAGGCGGCCGCGTTGCGCTGCAGCTCGTTGTTCGGCATATAGAAGGTCTGCGTGCTCAGCATCCGGCGCCTGGTCACCGACTCCACCGCGCCGGAGCGCTCGAGCCGCTGCCCGACGCGGTCGGCCGCGTCCTGCGACAGGTACGCCAGCCAGGTCCGCACGTCGCGGTGTTGCGGCTGGGCGATGAGCAGGTCGAGGATGGCGTGGTCGAGCCCGTCACGCGGTGGTTGGTTGCTGACGATCTCCAGATCGCCCGCGAAGATCCGAAGTTTGTTGTCGAGGATGAGCTCACCCAGTAGTGACGCGGCCAGGCCGATACCTGTGGCCCGCGGGTGCAACCGCGAACGGCCCGTCCGATCTTCGTGAGCGATCAAATAGAACTGGTCAGCCAGCACGCCGCCACTCCCTAGACACATCGACCTGAGTTTCGTCAACGGGCAACTGCCCGTATAGATCGCGCTAACTCGCTGTCCGGTGCATCATGTACCCAGCGCGAAGGTCAACACAAGAAGTACTAGACTCGAAATCACGTCGGCGTTTTTACCGGCGCATAGGTCTGATGCAAGACGCGGATGTCAGAGTGAAATCCATTCCCGACGACCGAGGGGGCGGCGGTGTCCACTGACGAGGGCCCGACACTGCGACGGCGCCGATTGGGCGCGGAATTGAAGCGCTGCCGTGAGGACGCCGGCCTGACCCAGGAGACCGTCGGGCGTCATTTCGAGTGGCACGCGGCCAAGGTGACCAGGATCGAGACCGCCCGCGTGGCGGTGACCGCCCGCGACGTCAAGGACCTCCTCACGCTCTACGGCGTGCACGACGAGACCTACCGCGAGGCGCTCATGGCGCTGGCCCGGATGTCGCGCGAGCGCACCTGGTGGACGGACTACCGCGACATCATGCGGCCGGGCAACTTCGTCGGGCTGGAGGCGGAGGCCTCGACCCTGCTGGCCTGGGAACCCATCGTCCTGCCGGGTCTGTTGCAGACGGAGGCCTACATGCGCGCGCTGATGCGCACCGGCCGCGCGCAGGACGCGCCGCACCAGGTCGACCGCCGGGTCGCGCTGCGACTCAAGCGGCAGGGCCGGCTGCGGGCTTCGAATCCACTGGAACTCCTCGCCCTGGTCGACGAATCCGTCGTGCGGCGGGTGATCGGCGGCCCGGATGTCATGGACGAGCAGTTGCGGCACCTGATAGAGACCGCGCAATTACCGACAGTAACGGTTCAGATTCTCCCCTTCGACGCCGGCGAACACCCCTTCCTGGGGGGTTCAGCAGCGGTTTTGGAGTTCCGGGAGACCACTCATTTGGATGTAGTTTACCTAGAGGGTCTTGCGGGAGACTACTACGAAGAGCAACATTCAGAGGTCGCCCGGTACCGTGACGAGTTCGGGCGGCTGAGCGCCAAAGCTCTCGATCCGCGCTTGTCCATCAAGATGATCGAGGGCTTGCTTCGTAGGTAGGGCCTGCGCGAAAACGCGCAGGGGAGAACGACAACCGCATATTGAAGGGAGGTGCTTGGCATGCCTACGCACCGACTCGACGCTGCCGTCTGGAAGAAGAGCAGTCGCAGCAACGGAAACGGCGGCAACAACTGTGTCGAGGTCGCAATCCTCGACACAGTCGTCGCCGTACGCGACAGCAAGAACCCTACGGGACCAGCTCTCGTCTTCAACCCGTCGGACTGGGCCGAGTTTGTTCACTCGGCCAAGGACGGCGAGTTCGATATCACCAGATGAGAGGTTACCGAAACGCGCGCAACGGTGGGAAGTAGTGGATCACAGCAAACTTCCCGGAAGGCAAGATCCGTTTCAAGATAGTGAAACGTCTTCTTCGGCCACGTCGTTGCGCATGATCGGATCCCTGCGGTAACACCGGTTCGGGGCGCCCCACACGGGGCGCCCCGATCGGCTGTCAGGGCTCAGGTGGCCTGCGGAAACTCTGGCGATGAGCGAATCTTCGACCGCCACGGTATTCACCAACCCCACTGCCGAGGTGTACGCTGTGCAGTGGAGCTGTCACCCAGCGTGAAGGGGTTCCCCGTTGCGCACTTTTCTTCCCGGCCCCGCGGTAGCCGATCCGCCGGCCGGACAGCCAGCAGATCCCCCTGTTTCCGGCGCACCGGTCCTGGAATCCGGCGTACCGGTCCTGGAGATGAAATCCGCGCGTATAGCCGCCGCCGTCGAAGAATTCAAGAACGCATTCACGAACGTTCGAATTTTCTTTGCGACTAAATGCAATAACGATCCCGGGGTGCTGCGCGTGCTGCACTCCGCGGGCACCCGCTTCGAGGTCGCCTCGGTCGACGAGATCGGAATCCTGCGCTCGCTCGGCGTTCCAGGGCAGGACATGCTCTTCAGCAATCCGGTCCGGGCCCGCGAGCAGACCAAGTGGGCGGCCCGCGCCGGCGTCTACCGGTTCTCCGTCGACTCGCCCGACGAGCTGCGGCGGGTCGCCGACGAGGCACCGGGCAGCTGCGTCTACGCCCGGCTGTCCACGGGCGACGGCAGCAGCGTGGTGCCCAGCGAGGGCAAGTTCGGTGTCGACGTGCCCGGGGCGATCGACCTGCTCGTGCGCGCGCGCACGCTCGGGCTGGTGCCGTACGGCATCACGTTCCACATCGGATCACAGTCGCTGACCCCGGCCGCGCTCACCGCGCCGCTCGAGGCCGTGCGCACCGTCCTGACCAGGCTCGTCGACCACGGCATCCGGCTGCAGATGGTCGACATCGGCGGCGGCTTCCCGGCGGTGTACGACGAGCCGGTGCCCTCCCTGGCGGCGTTCGGCCGGGCCGCGGCCGCCGGTACGGCCCGGTTGCCGTACCCGGTGGAGGTCTTCGCCGAGCCGGGCCGCTGCCTGGTCGCCGAGGCCGGCACGTTCCGCTGCCGGGTCATCGGGGTCGCGCGCCGGCCGTCGGGCTGGTGGGTCCACACCGACCTGGGCGTCTTCAACGGGATGATGGAGGTGCTCGAGTCCAGCGGGGAGCTGCGCTACCCGATCTGGGACGGGCGCGGCTCGGCGGCCCGGCGCTCCTGGCACATCACCGGCCCGACCTGCGACGGCCAGGACACGTACGCCAGAAACGTGCCGCTCTCGGCGGACCTGCGCGAGGGCGACGAGTTGTTCATCGGCTCGGCCGGCGCCTACACAACCGTCTACGCCTCCCGCTTCAACGGTTTCGCCAAGCCCCGCACCGTGCTGACCTGACCCGCACCGACCCGCACCGTGCCGTGCCGACCCGACCCGCACCATGCCGACCTGCACCGTGCCGACCCGCACCGTGCCGACCCGCACCGTGCCGTGCCGTGCCGACCCGCACCGTGCCGTGCCGTGCCGACCCGCAGGGCGCCGACCTGACCCGCGCCGTGCTGACCTGAGCGGCCTCGCCCCGGCGGGACGCACGCCCTAAGCTGCCCAGGCGCGGACAACCCGGGCACGGCAGAGGGCGGGAAATGACGGACGGGAAGACGACCGGAGCGGTCGAACGCTCACGGCGAACGGCCGTCGGGGTGGCCGCCGGCGCCGGCGCCCTGGCCGCCCTGCTCGCCGGCGGCCTGCTGCTGATCCGGGAGCACGACCCGCTGCCGCCGGCGACGTGGGTGCAGGCGTCCGTGCCCGCGGTGCCCGTCTCCAAGCCGCCGTTCACGGTCAAACCGGTCGCCGGCCGGCTCGGCGAGGTCGTCGACACCGGACTGCCGGGCGGCCCGGGCACCAACTGGGTGCTCTCGTTCGTCCCGGCCACCTGGTCGGAGACCCCGGACATCACCATCGCGCTGTCCATCGGGGAGCGCGCCGCCGACGGCCGGATCGTCGAGGCGCTCACCATCTCCGACGACCGGCTCACCGACCACGCGACCGGCTTCCACCCGATGCAGGCGCCGATGGAGCTGGAGCACGGCCTGATCCAGCCGGCCTTCGGCTACTACGTCGGCCGCCCGGCGAAGATCACCGCGGTCTTCGACGGCGTGACCACCGTGGCCGCCCACCTCGCCGCGTGGAGCGAGGACCCGGACGTCACGATCTTCTGGTTCGTGCCCCGGGAGGGAGCCGTCGAGGAGGTCTCCGACCTGGGCGCCTTCGACGCGGCCGGGGCCCGAATGCCCGACGGCACGATCCGCGTCAGCTACTTCTGAGCCCTGCACCGCCAGGGCCCAGCGGGTCAGCCGCAGCCGACATCGCGGTGACAGAGTGCGGCGGCGGGAGCCACCGGGTTGGGATCGGTTGTCCGACCTTGGTAGCTTTCTGTCACATGGCTATCCGTCGCTTCCCCCTCTTCCAGCGCGAAACGCCCCCTCATTCCATCACCGAGGGTGACGAGTCGAGTGCGCAGAAGCCGGCGATATCGCGTCGGCGCCTGTTGCGGGCCGGGCCCGGCCTGGCCGGAGCTCTGGTGCTGGCCGGGTCGGCGTCCGCGGCCGCACCCGCGTCGACGCCGCGGGCCACCACGGCGCCGCGGCCGGTGGCGCCGCGGCCGCGCGTGCCGTCGCCGGCCCCGGTCGCGTTGCGCCCGCTGCGGCAGCCGGTGTTCACGCTGAAGGATTACCGGCG
Source organism: Actinoplanes sp. ATCC 53533 (assembly GCF_003947245.1). Lineage (NCBI taxonomy): Bacteria > Bacillati > Actinomycetota > Actinomycetes > Micromonosporales > Micromonosporaceae > Actinoplanes > Actinoplanes sp. ATCC 53533. The sequence goes on from NZ_QHHV01000003.1 coordinate 46,309, forward strand.
CGCGCTGCCCGGGCCGGCGTTCCCCACCGACGCGATCGCGCTGACCATCGACGACGGGCCGCACCCGGTGTGGACGCCCAAGATCTTGCGGCTGCTCGACCGGCATCACGTGCCCGCGCTGTTCTGCATGATCGGCAATCAGGTGCTCGGCCACGAGACGGTGGCCCGCGATGTGGTCCGCGACGGTCACCAGGTCGCCAACCACACCTGGAGCCATCCCACCAAGTTCGGCCGCCGGCCGCGCGGCCGGATGCGCAAGGAACTGACCCGCGCCCAGGAGAAGATCTACGACACCACCGGATTCGCCCCCACGCTGTTCCGCTCCCCCGGCGGCGACTGGTCGCCGGCCCTGCTGGGCGCCGCCGCCAAGGCCCGGATGGTGCCACTGGACTGGAGCGACGACCCGCGCGACTGGTCGCGACCCGGGGTCGCCGCGATCACCCGGCGTCTCCTCGACGCCCGGCCCGGCCAGATCCTGCTCTGCCACGACGGCGGCGGCGACCGCTCACAGACCTACACCGCCCTGAGCACGGTGATCCCGGCACTGCAGGCCCGCGGATACCGGTTCGTGGCCCTGGACCAGCGCCACCCATAAGGCCCACAACTCCTGTCGAGCGAGTAGGATAGGCATCCGCATCGACCAGGGAGCGCCGCGTGCCACCACTGACCGAACCGGCCGCCGAGCTCCTGCTGGCCGACCGCGCCTTCACCCTCGGACTCCCGGGCTTCGTCGGCCTCGCCGTCGACCTGTTGCTCGACGAGCCGGGGTTGCCGGCGTCACCGGCCGGCCCGCGGCAGCGAACCCCGTTGCGACACGGCTTCCTCAGCGCCCGATCGCCCCGGATCCTGGTGGTCAGCGGCCCACCGTCGCCCGGCATGGACGTCTGCGCCGAGCGAATGGCCGAGGACCTGGCGATGCCACTCACCCAGACCACCCCGCCCCGGGACGCCGAACACCAAACCGCCGAGCACTGGGCCGCCGAGCACCAGGACACCGGGCCCCGGGTCGACGGGCTTTGTGCCGCCGAACACCAGGACACCGGACACCAGACCGCCGAGCACTGGGCCACCGAACACCAGAACACCAGGCCCTGGGTCGACGGGCTTTGTGCCGCCGGGCATCGGGTCGACGGGCATCGGGTCGACGGGCATCGGGACACCGGGCATCGGGTCGCGGTGCTCGCCGAGGCCGCCGACTCGGTCGACCCGGTCACGGCGGACGGTGACACGTTCGGCACGGCGACCGCCGGGATCCGGGTGGCGCTCGAGGCCGGCACCGACGACGACGGACCGTTCGGGCTGCGCCGGCGATGGCAGCTCGCGCACGCGATCGCGCCCGTGCTGGCCGCAGCGTTCGCCAACGCACCGCTGCGGCACGGCCGGCCCACCGGCTGGCGCAGCACGCGCCAGGCCCTGCGCCGTGAGCTGCCGTCCGCCCCGGCCGGCCCCGATCCCCGCGCCGCCTGGACCGCCCTGGTCATGGACGCGCCGGTGGCCGGCACGGGCCGCACGCTGCGCGCCTGGAGCCGCTCCGGGCCCGGCGACCGGCCCACCGTCGCCGATCTCAGCCGGCACCTCGCGGATCTGCGGCCACCCGTCGCGGCCCGCCGGCACCTGGAACTGGACGTGGCCGACCGGCAGCCGGGCAACGGCTGGCGAGTGCCGCTCGCGGTGATCACCGTGCTGATGGACGACCCGCGGGCCGCCGCCGAGGCCGAGGCCGCGGCGCGGGCACTGGCGGCGGCACCCCGGCTCTGGGAACGCGCGCGCGCGACGCGCTCACCGACCCCCTGCTGGCCGCCGCCGCTCGGGAGTGCTTCGTCGCCGCGTACGAGGCCCTGGCCCGCTGGGGTGCCGCCCGCGACCTGCGCGACGCGGTAGCCGACTTCACCGAACGGTACGTTCTGCGCGGCCGCTGCCCCGCCGACGACGTCCTGGACCGGGCGACGGCACGCCCCTGACGCTGCCAAGGCTCTTCGTTGCCCCCGGCCACCTCGGCGCCGGATCGAGGCTCGCCTCGACCATCGGGGATCGCCGCCGGCTCTCCCGACGCTGCTGACCACAAATACCAGGCCCGCAGTGAGCCAACGGCGAGACTTGCAGGTGCCCGCCGTTACCTCAAGGCCACCCAGAAGCCTGCGTAGCCGTGCCCATCGCCCACTTACCCAGCCCTCCGGCGGCCCCGCAGGGGGCCTGGGGCGGCTTTGCTCTGCTTCCCTATGGGAAGCACCCACCGGCCGATGCTCGGCAGCAACCAAAAGCGGAACCCCACACATCCTCACCTGGTGTTTCCCATAGGGAAGCAGAGCAACAGGTGTTTCCGATGGGGAAGCAGAGCAAAGGACGAACAACCACAACTACCCCCGCCGGCCGAACTCGGCGGCACCAGAGAACGACGCCGCAGCAGGGCCAAGCGCGAGCCGGCAGCTTGGGCTATCGCGCACGCCCTGCCTCCGCCCCACGGCGCACGGCACTCTCGCGGTGTCGGCGGCGGCGCGGGCCGGCCCGGCGATTCGATGATCCGGATGAAATCCCCTAGGCTCGTACCTTTATCTCGGCCCGACCCACTGCTCAGGAGCCCTGTGAAGATCCTCGACGAAGTGTCGCGAACGCTCAACGAATTCCTGCTCGTCCCCGGCCTCACCACCGCCGGCTGCACCCCGGACACCGTCGATCTCGGCGCGCCGCTGGTGCGCCACCGGGTTGGTGAGCCTGCCGCCATCCGGGTCGCTACGCCGTTGACCAGCGCGATCATGGGAGCCGTGTCCTCGCCGCGGCTGGCCATCGCCCTCGCCCAGTGCGGCGGGCTCAGCTTCGTGCATCAGAACCAGCCGGTGGCCGCCCAGGCCGCGATGGTCGAGGCCGTCAAGCGGCACAAGGCCGGCTTCCGGTTCTCCGACATCAACATCAAGCCGTCGGCCACCCTCGGCGAGGTGGCGCTGCTGCTGGAGTCCGCCGAGCGTGATGTCGCGGTGGTCACCGACGACGGGAGCCCGCACGGCCAGTTCGTCGGTCTCATCTCGACGGACGACTTCCACCCGCGCCGGCACGACCTGGGCGGCTCGGTGGCCTCCCGGATGCGCCCGGCCGCGGAGCTGGTCACCGCGCCGCCCTCGGTCACCCTCTCCGAGGCGAATACGCTGATCTGGGACCACCGCCTGGACGTGTTGCCGGTGGTCGACGCCGGCGGCCTGCTGCAGTCGATCGTGCTGCGCCGCGACTACGAGCTGCACAAGCGGTTCCGCAACGAGTCGATCGACGCCGACAAGCGGTTCCGGGTCGGCGCCGGTGTCAACACCCACGACTACCGCGAGCGCATTCCCGCGCTGGTGGAGGCGGGGGCGGACCTGCTCTGCATCGACTCGTCCGACGGCTATTCGGTGTGGCAGGCCGACACACTGAAGTTCGTTCGCGACACCTACGGCGACGATGTGCGGATCGGCGCGGGCAACGTGGTGGACGCGCGCGCGTTCCGCTACCTCGCCGACGCGGGCGCGGATTTCGTCAAGGTCGGCATCGGCGGCGGCTCGATCTGCACCACCCGCGACCAGAAGGGTATCGGGCGCGGGCAGGCGTCGGCGCTGCTCGACGTCGTGGCCGAGCGGGACGCGTACGCGCGGGAGACCGGCGTGTACGTGCCGCTGTGCTGCGACGGCGGGCTGCTGACCGACGCGCACATGGCGGTGGCGTTCGCCATCGGCGCCGACTTCGTCATGCTGGGCCGCTACTTCGCCCGCTTCGACGAGAGCCCGTCGCCGCTGGTCCGGGTCGGCGGCCAGTTCTTCAAGGAATACTGGGGCGAGGGCTCGAACCGGGCCCGCAACGTGTCGCGGTACGAGCACGGCGGCGGCAGCCGGCTCACCTTCGAGGAGGGCGTCGACGGCTACGTGCCGTACGCGGGCAGCCTCTACGACAACGTCGCGCTGACCATCGCCAAGCTCAAGGCCACGATGATCAGTTGCGGGGCCGTCGACCTGCCCGGCTTCCACCGCGACGCGGTGCTCGTACCGGTGTCGCAGCAGAGTTTCCTGCAGAACAGCGCGGAGATCCAGCTGCGGGACCGCCCGAGCGACGTGGGCCGCTGACGCCCGTCCATCAGCTGCCGGGGGTCCGCACCCGGTCGCGCGCCCCCGTCCCCGCATCGCGGGGACGGGCCTCGGCGTGCGGGAAGACGAACCGTTTGAACGCCCAGAGCCGGAAGACCATCGCGACGGCGGTGCCGATCACGATCCCGCTGACGAAGTCGGCGAGCTCCTGCACGGGCCTGCTGACCTCGGGAACGCGCAGCAGCAGGACATACCGGGAGACGCCGAGCGGCAGCACGGTGAGCGCGATGCCGACGGCACTGACCGCGAAGAACAGCGCGGCCTCGTGGTGGCGCTCTCTGCCGCCGCGCGTCCGGAACGACCACTCCCGGTTCAGCACGTACGACAGGACGGTGCTGAGCACGGTGGCGATGCCCAACGCGGTGACCGGCTTGGCGTGCAGGACGGTGAGCTTCAACGCGTAGTTGACGACGGTGGTGGCCACGAAACACGTGCCGCCGACCACGAGGAACTTGGCCGCCTCGTGGTGCCGCCGCAACAGCCGGGTGAGCCACATTCGCGCCAGCGTAGATCACCGGGGGAAGGCACCCGGGACGGGCGGCGGCAGGCGATCAGGTGCGACTGGTCGTGGTAGCGGGCCGGTCCCGGGTCCGGGCGATGGGCGACCCGATCACGGACTCCACGATGCGCGGGCGGCGCCTTTGTTCCATCCTGGACAGGTGCCGGCGCGGCCGGGCGGGAGCGGGAGGAGTCGAGACGTGTACGCACCACATCGGACAGTTGTGCTCGTGATGGCGCTCGCGGTCATGGCCGGCGTCCTGGGTCATCCGGCGCCCTCGGTGGCGGCGGCACCCGCCCGGCCCTTGCCGGTGATTTACGACAGCGACCTGGACTTCGACGACGCCTCGACGCTGGCGTATCTGTGCGAGGAGCACAAGCTGCGGCGCATCGAGCTGCGGGCGGTGACGGTGGCGAACGACGGCTTCGGCCGGCCCGACCGTACGCTCCGGCACGCGCGCAGCGTGCTGGAACAGTGCGGCCTGCCCGGCGTGCCGCTCGCGGAAGGGGCGACCGCCGCGGGCGTGCACCCGGCGCCGCCCGAGTTGGTCACGACGATCGAGACCGTGCTGAGCGGAGCGCTGGGCGACGCGGCGCTGCCGCCGTACCCGTCCCCGGTGTCCGCCCCGGAGCTGATCGCCCGCACGGTCCGGCGTTCCGCCGAGCCCGTCATGATCCTGGCTACCGGGCCGCTCACCAACGTGGCCGCCGCCCTGGGCCGGCCGGGCGTGGCCCGGCGGGCGGGCCGGATCCAGCTCATGGGCGGGGCGATCGGCGTGCCGGGCAACCTGTACGGCTCCGCGCTCCCGGGATATGACAACTCCCAGGAGTTCAACATGTGGATGGACCCGGTCTCGGCCCGCACGGTGCTGCACCTGGCGCGGCCCGGCAGTGTCCACCTGGTCCCGCTCGACGCGACCGCCGCGGCGCCGATCACGGGTGAGTTCATCGCACGGCTCGCCGCGGACCAGCAGGCACCGGGCGCCCGCCTGGCCTATCGCATCGTCAGCCAGCCGGACCTGCGGGCGCTGATCGACCTGGGCATCATGTACTGGTGGGACGCGGTCGCGGCGGTCGCGGCGGTGCACGGCGATGAGGTGACGACGTTCCGGCGCGTCCGGATCGATGTGGTGCGGACGGGCGTGCAGTCCGGCCGGACCGTGGCCTCGCCGTCAGGCCGGCTGGTCCACGCGGCGTTCGACGCCGACACCGAGGCCTTCGAGCAGCGCTTCCTGGACTCGCTCAACGGGCGCCGGTGAGAACTCCCGAGGCCGTCGAGCGTGTCCTCGGCCGTCCACCCACCGGGCTCCGGGCCTGGGCCGAGGACCACCGCCGGGCGTTCATGGCACCTCCTCGGTGACCCGGTCGTCGACCGTGAAGCGGCGCAGCGCCGGGGTCGTCAGGGCGACCAGGCCGGTGCCCAGCACGCCCAGGACGCCGCCGATGGCCAGGGACGCGCCGCCCGAGGTCAGCGCGGCGACCAGGCCCGCGCGCAGGTTGCCCAGCTGCGGGCCCGCCGCGCCGACGATGTGCTCCAGCGACGCCACCCGCCCCCGGTACGCCGCCGGGGTCGACGACTGCACCACCGTGCCCCGGGACACCACGGCCCAGGTGTCGGCCCCGCCGGCCACCGCCAGCAGCCCCAGGACGACGAGCAGGTGCCCGCTGATCCCGACCAGTCCCAGCGCCACGGCCCAGATCGCGCCGCAGACCAGCAGCACCGTCCCGGGGCGCCGGCGGTGAGTGGCCAGCCCGGAGAGCACGGACGCGGCCACCCCGCCGACGGCGACGGCCGTGGTGAACAGGCCGAGAATCTCCGGCCGGCCGCCGAACCGCTCCTCGTTGATCACCGGGAACAGGGCGACGGGCATGGCCAGCAGGGTGGCGGCCAGGTCGGCGAGGAACGCGCCGCGGACCTCGGGCGTGCGGGCGGTGAACGCCAGGCCGTCGCGGATCGCCGCCGCGCCCGGGCGCCCGGCCCCGCCCCGCATGCCCCGGGGCAGGCCCGCGATGCCGATCAGCGCGCAGCCGAAGGTCGCCGAGTCGATGGCGAAGCACCAGGCCGTGCCCCACTGCGCGGTGATCAGGCCGGCCGCCGCCGGGCCGAGCAGCATGGCGAGCTGGAAGGACAGGTGGTTGAGGGCCAGTCCGGCGGCGAGCCGGTGGCCGCTGAGCAGGACCGGGGTGAAGGACAGCTTGGCCGGCCCGCCGAGGGCCGCCAGGCCCGAGCCGGCGCCGGTCAGGACGAGCATCAGGGGCACGCCGCCCACGTCGGAGGCGGCCACCCCGGCCATCCCGGCGCTGACCGTGAGCTGCCCGTACGCGCAGCCCAGCGCCAGCCGGCGCCGGTCGACGTGGTCGGCGAAGGCGGTGCCGGCCAGCGCGAGCACGATCAGCGGAACGGCGAGGACCAGGCCGACCATGCCGACCATGGCGGCGCTGTGGGTGCGGTCCCAGACGTAGTAGACGACGGCGAACCCGCCGAGCTGGCCGCCGAGGCTCGACGCGGTGGTGCCCAGCCACAGCCGGCGGAAAGTGCGGTTCTCCCGCAGCGGGCGCAGGTCGACCAGCGAGTCGAGTGCGGTCACAGATGGTCGCGCAGCCGCTGGGTGAACGGGCGGGTCTCCAGCGCGGCCCGGATGTCGGCGACCACCCGCATGATCGGGTACGGCAGTTCCGCGTCGAGCGCCCGTACCGTGGCCTCGGTGGCCCGCCACTCCGCTTGCAGGAAGGGCACGACCTCGCGGGAGCGGGCAGTCAGCTGGATGCGGCGGGCCCGGCCGTCGCTGTCGGCGGCCGGTTCGACCAGGCCAGCCTTGCGCATCGCGGCGGCGGTCTGACTCATCGCCGAGTGGCTGACCTGCCGGCGCTCGGCGAGCTCCTTGATGGTCAGCGGACCGGAGCGGGCGAGGTCGATGATCGGGCCGACGAAGCGCGTGCGGACGCCGTCGATCCCGGCCTCGGTGTAGAGCCCGGCGATGTCCGCGTCCATCCGCGCGAGCAGGCCGAACAGGGGGCCGTAGTAGCTGCTGTCGAGCAGGTCGGGTTCGGTCATCCGAAAACTATAACAGCACTTATATAAATTCCCGGGTCGCCGCCGCACTGCGCACGGCGTGGCCGATCTCCGCGCGCAGTGCGGCGTACGCGGGCAGCCCGCGCAACTCGTCCGGCGCGACGCCGGTGCGCGGCAGGTCGATGGGCAGGTCCAGCGCGACCCGGCCGGGCCGCGCGCTGAGCACGACGACCCGGCTGCCGAGGAAGACGGCCTCGTCGACGCTGTGCGTGAGGGATTGTTCTCGCGCGGTGGCTGCCGCCTCAGCGCCACTCTCGAACGCCGACCGTCCACCTGGGCCTGCCGATCAGACGGGCGATGGGCGGCCTGATCCGGCGGGCCTTACCGCTGGTCGAGCGGCGCTTCAGTCCCGGGAGACGGCGCTCTGTTCGCCGGGCGCGGCGACGGTCGCCGCGCCGCGGACGGACGCGGCGGCGGCCCACCAGGCCAGGGCCAGCACGATGCCCACCTCGCTGATCGTGAGCACCCGCTCGACGGCGCCCAGCGGGATCGCCCGCCACCAGGCGACGCCGGTCCAGGGCTGGGCGAGGATCGCGGCGACGATCGGGGTGAGGGACAGCAGCGACCACAGGCCGAGGCCCCACGTCCAGCGGGCGTGCACACGCCATCGCGGGTGGGCCCACCAGGCCCGGCCGATCAGCAGCGCACCGACCGGCAGGCTCAGGAACGCCACCACGCTGGCGAACCGGTGCACGGTGCCGTCCATGCTCGGGCCCACCGCCCAGTTGTGCTTGGGAAAGTAGACGACGGCGGCCAGCGCGACGCTCCACAGCAGCATCGCGAGCACGCCACCCGACCGCGCGGGCGCCAGGCCCGCGCCGATGACGGCCAGCATCGTCGCCACCGAACCGGCTGCCAGGATCAGCACCGCCACGTTGAAGGTCCCGCCGGCCTCGGTCAGGGCGTACTGGCTGATGGTGCGCCGGTACGGGCTGATCGCGGACGTCGGGGGAACGACGTGCAGGGCACCGATGATCAGCACGGCGACGGCGATCGCAGCCGTTCCCAGAATGGCCAGCAGCCGAGGAGCACTCATCCGCGCCATGGTGCCACGCCCGGCTGTGTCCGCCGGCTGGCCGCTCCCGGGCCCGGGCCGCCGGTCAGCCGCGCGGGGCCACCGGTTGCGAGCTGATCTGCTGGCGCAGGACCGCGATGATCGGCGCCGCCGGGGTGCGGGCCGCCGTGAACGGGTGCACGTCGGCGTAGCGGACCGTGCCGGTGCGGTCGGCGACCACCACGCTCGGATATGGCAGGACCGTGCGGCGGGTGCCCAGCTTCGCGGTCGCCTCCGGCGCCTGGTAGCCGATCCCGAAGGCGTCGATCAGGGCGTGCCGGGGATCGGCGGCCACCAGGTAGCTCAGGTTGTTGCGGTGCTTGACCGGGGCGAGCAGCTCCGCCCGCTGCGGGCTCACCGCCACCAGGTGGGCGCCCAGGTCCACACAGGTGGGTTCGAGGGTGCGCTGGTAGGCCACGAGCGTGCTCTCGCAGGCCACCGAGCTCGCGTGCCGGATGAAGACCAGCACCAGCGGCCCGGTGTCGAGCAGCCGGCGCAGGTGGATCGGACCCAGGTCGACCTCGATCAGCGGCAGGTCCGGAACCCGTCCGCCGGGAGCGATCATCCGGCTCCAGACCGCGTCCTTCTCGAACTGGCGCCGGACCGCCGCCTCCTCGGCCCGCCGGTTGGCGGCTGCCGGCCCGCCGCCGCTCAGGGATAGCGATCTCGTCATGGAGCCCACGATATCCATCCAATAGATAGGCATTGTGAAGCCTTGATGAACGATTGCCAGGGGGCGGCGTCGGCTACGTCACGTTGGTCAATCTCGGCTGACCCGGATCCGGCGCGCGCTCCGGGCCGGGGTCGCGGCGGCGCCGGGACAGCACGCCCTGGGAGATCGCCACGCCGGCCAGGACGACGACCGCACCCACCGGCTGGTTCCAGAGCAGGTGCTCGCCCAGGATCGACACGCCGACCACGGTCGCCACCACCGGCATCAGGTAGGTCACCGACGTCGACGTGCTGGCCCCCGCGACCCGGATCACCCGCATGTTCAGCACGAACGCCAGGCCCGTGCCGAGCGTGCCCAGCGCCAGCACGCACAGCACCACCTGCGGCGACAGCTCCGCCGGGGCCGGCGGCGCGCCGGCGAGCAGCGGCGCCAGCACGGCGAGCTGGGCCAGGGCCATCAGCAGCTGCCCGGCGGCGATCGAGACGCCGGAGCCGGCCCGGCCGGCGATGAACTTCTTCTGGTACGGGATCGCCACGGCGTAGCACATCGCCGCGCCGAAGCACATGAGCTGCCCGGTGAGCTGGGAGCCGCCGATGTCGCGCCACACGCCCAGCACCACCAGGACGCCGGCGAACCCGGTCGCGATGCCGGCCACCCGGCGCCGGGTCAGCGACTCCGTGCGGAACACCAGCACCGCCAGCGGCAACGCGACCAGGGGCGTGGCGGCGTTCCAGATGCCGGCGAGCACCGAGGAGACGCGCTGCTCGCCGTACCCGAAGAGGGTGAAGGGCACCGTGACGCCCAGCGCGGCCACCACCGCGAGGTGGCCCCACAGCCGCGCGTCGCGCGGCAGCCGGTCGCGGGTCGCCGCGAGCACGACCAGCAGGACCGCCGCGCCCGCGGCGACCCGGGCGAAGGTGAGCCACAGCGGATGCAGCTCGCGGACGCCGACCTTGATGAACAGGAAGCTGGTGCCCCAGATCACGGCGAGCATGAGATAGCTCGGCAGCCAGCCGCGCAGGGGGGACGTGTCAGGACCGGAAAGCGTATGCACCCCTGACACTCTGCCCGCCGGGTACGACATTTTCCCGGCGGCCGGCTCAGCGCAGCAGCACTCCGCCCCCGCCCGCCTCGACGGCCGCGCGCACCACCTGCTCGGCGTCGAGGCAGGCCTGCGGCAGCAGACCGGCGGGCACCGGGTGGCTCAGCGCGAAACCCTGGGCGTAGTCGCAGGCCAGCTCGCGCAGCCGGAGCAGCGCCGGCACGTCCTCCACGCCCTCGGCGACCACGGACAGGCCCAGGTTGTGGCCGAGATCGATGGCGCTGCGCACCATGACCGCGTCCGGGGAGCCGGGCGTCAGGTCGCGGACGAAGGTACGGTCGATCTTCAGCTCGTCGGCCGGCACCCGGCGCAGCTGGGCCAGCGAGCTGAACCCGGTGCCGAAGTCGTCGACGGACACCGAGACGCCGTGTTCGCGGATCTCGTGCAGGGCGCGGACCGCGCGTTCCGGGTCGGCCATGATGCTGGTCTCGGTCAGTTCCAGGCACAGCAGCCGCGGCGGCAGCCCCGCGGCGGCGAGCGTGCCCAGCACCCGGGCCACGAAGCCGGCGTCGATCAGGCAGCCGGGTGACACGTTCACCGCCATCCGGTATTCCAGCCCCGTCTCCCGCCACCGGGCGGCCTGCCGCACCGCCAGGCCCAGCAGATGGTCGGTCAGCCGGATCTCCAGGCCCCGGCTCTCCGCGACGGGCAGGAACACCGCGGGCGGCAGTAGCCCCCGGTCGGGGTGCTGCCAGCGCACCAGCGCCTCCACGGCGGTCACGGCACCGTCGCTGAGGCGTACCTGGGGCTGGTAGTGCAGCCGCAGCTGACCGTCCGGGTCGCCGCTGTCGAGCAGTGCCCGCAGGTCGGCGAAGAGCTGCATCCGGTCGGGCGTCTCGGTGTCCTCGGCGGCGTCGTAGACGGCGACGCCGCCGCCGTTGCCCTTGGCCCGGTACATCGCCGCGTCGGCGTGCCGGAACAGCTCGTCGGCGGCGCCGTGCAGCGGGCCGAGCGCGATGCCGAGGCTGCCGCTGATCGCCGCCGGGCCCTCGTCCAGCAGGAAGTCGCGGCGCAGCGAGCCGACCAGCCGCTCGGCCAGCTCGGTGGCCGCGGCGACGCCGGAGACGTGCGGCAGCAGCACGGCGAACTCGTCGCCGCCGAGCCGGGCCACCAGGCCGTCGGCGCCGACGCCGCTGGTCAGCCGGCGGCCGGACTCGATCAGCACCAGGTCGCCGGCGTGGTGGCCGAGGGTGTCGTTGACGGCCTTGAAGCCGTTGAGGTCGATGACCATGAGCGCCATCTGATGACCGTCGCCCGCGGCGGTGATGTCGGCCAGGGCCCGGCGCAGCCGCTGGCCGAAGAGGGTGCGGTTGGGCAGTCCGGTGAGCGGATCGTGCAGGGCCAGGTGCCGGCTCGCCGCGGCCTGCTCGACCAGGCGGTGCTGGTAGCCGAGCACCAGCCGCAGGATCATGCCGACCAGGGTCAGGGTCACGCCGAAGCCGACCGAGGTGCCGATGAGCAGCCGCACCTGGGTCCGGCGCAGCTCCGCGACCTGCATCTGGGCGTCGTCGTGGTACGCCCGCGACACCTCGTCCACGTCGTCCTGCAGGCTGTAGAAGGCCGGCGTCACCTCGAGCCGGTCGAGCTGGATGTGCCCGGGGTCGCTGTCCGCGATCTGCGCGATCAACCGCGCGGCGAGGACCTGGTACGCGAGTTGCTCCTCCCGCAGCCGCAGCGCGTCCACCCGGGCCTGCCCGGTGTCTTCGGCGGCGATCCGGCTCAGCGTGTCGTTCGAGGTGCGGGCCACCTGGGCGAAGCGCTGCTCGACGGCCACGGAGGGCTCGACCTGGTAGTGCCGCAGGTTCACCTCCTGCATCGCGATCGCGATCCGCGCCTCGGCGAACATCGAGTCGATGACCAGCGCGTGGCTCTGCTGCTCGGTGGCCCGGGTGGTGTGCACGGTGCCCTGGATGACGTATCCGGCCAGCGCCAGCAGCACCCCCGCCAGGGCAGCGGTCATCGCCACACTGCGTCCTCGGATGCGCCTGATCACGTCGGTCTATTCGGCAGCGGCGGGCGGAGGTGAAGGCGAATGAGCTCAGCTGACCGGGTCCGGTACCGAAGAGACCCATGAGTCGAAGGACGGGGTGGTCCCATGCGCAGCCGACAACTGCTGGCCGGCGTCGCGCTGGCGGTCGTACTGGCCGCCCTCGCCGGCTGCGGCGAGCAGGCGAAGAGCTCCACGACCGCGACGGAGCCCGCGGCGGGCACCATCCGCCTCGGCACCCTCGTGCCGCTCACCGGGCGCAGCAGCCCGTCCGGCGAATCCATGGTCAACGGAGCCCGGCTGGCGATCAGCGAGGCCAACGCGGCCGGCGGCGTCCTGGGCCGGCAGATCGAACTGGTCGTCGAGGACGACGCCTGCGACCCCGGCACCGCGGTCACCGCCGCCCGCACCCTGGTCGGCAAGGACATCGTGGCCTCGATCGGCGGCTACTGCAGCAGCGCCACCGTGCCCACCCTGAAGATCTTCCGGTCCGCCGGCGTGCCGATGGTCGTGGCGCAGGCCAACTCCACCGACCTGCTCGCGCCGAAGTACGACAGCGTCTTCCTGATCTGCGGCACGGTCAGCGCCGAGGCGGACATCGCGGTCGGCTGGATGAAACAGCTCGGCGGGCGCCGGCTGGCGGTCGTGCACGACGGCACCAGCTTCCCGATCACCCTGGCCGATTCCACGGCCGCCGCGGCGAAGCGGACCGGCGACCTGGCGGTGGCCGGCGAGTTCGAACTGAGCCAGGGCGCGACGAACTACTCCCGGATCGTCCGCAAGGTGCTGACCAGCGAGGCCGACATCGTGTACTACACCGGCTACTACGCCGAGGCCGGCCAGCTCATCAAGGATCTGCGCGACGGCGGCTTCACCAGCAAGATCGTCGTCGGTGACGGCTCCACCGACGGCCAGCTGCTGGCGAACCTCACCCCGGCGCAGTCGCGGGACGTGTACGGCACGGCGACGATCTTCCCGGAGCTCATGCCCGAGCTGGCCGACTGGTCGAGGCGCTACCGGACGGCCTTCGGCACGACGCCGGGCACGTCGACGGTCGAGGCGTACGACGCGGCGAAGGTCGCGCTCGACGCGATCAAGCGAGCCGGCAGCCTCGACCACGAGGCGGTCCGCGAGGCGATCGCGACCACCAGGCTGGACGCGTTGAGCGGGCCGCTGAGCTTCAACCCCGACGGGACCCGCGCCCAGCCGAGGTTCCTGCTGCTGCGCACCGAGAACGGCAAGTTCAGCCTGCAGCCGACCGGCTGAGGCACCGGCGCCGGTCAGGGACGGCGGTAGATGGTGATCGAGTGGCCCACCTCGTCCACCGGCTCGCCGCTGGTGCGCAGCAGGCTCTTGAGCCGGGCGCCGGCCCGGGCGGCCGCGCTGTCGGAGACCACGAGCAGGCCGTGCACGTCCGCCGCCGGCGTCTTCAGCGGGTTCCCCGCGGTGATGCCGTACGCGGCCGGCAACCCGGCGCCCTTGTACACCAGCCAGACCTGCTCGCCGGGATACCGCTCGCGCAGCCGGTCGGCGAGCCGGCCCAGGTCCTGGCCCCAGTCGACGTTCGAGTCGTGCAGCCGCAGGTGGGTCTTGGCCGGGCCGCCGAACGCCTCGTTCGAGTACGGCAGGTAGTACGGGAACGTCCGCAGCGAGCTGACCGCCACGAACAGCGTCAGCACCGCCGCCGTGAGGTGCGCCCAGCGCCAGCGCAACGCGACCACGGCGGCCGCCGCCACGGCCAGGAAGACCGGCATGAACACCGCGTACCGGCTGCCGAAGTCGCGCGAGCCGGTCATGGCCACGACGAATAGCACGGCGGGCAGCAGGAGCAGGTACAGCGCGGCGATTCGCAGCCGCGGCACGATCAGCAGGGCCACCGTGCCGGCCAGCCACAGCACCAGCAGGCCCAGCGGCGTCTTCACCAGCATGGCCAGCGGCAGGTAGTACCAGCGCGAGCCCTTGTACGGGTGGCCGAACAGGAAGCCGTTGAACGTCCGGTCCTCGAAGGCGAACTGGATCCGCATGCCGTCGCGGTACGGCACCGGGAACGGCAGCAGGTCCACGGCCAGCCCGCGCAGCCCGTCGATCACCGGCATGCCGATCGGGTGCAGGAACCGCAGCGTGGGATCGACGGCGAGATAGACCACCCAGACCACGGCGACCGCGATCGCGGCGAGCCCGCCGGCGGCCGCCACCCCGCGCAGCCGCTTGACCGCCAGGAAGGCCAGCAGCATCAGCACCGGCACCGCGGGCAGCACGCTCATCCGGGTGGCCAGCGCGGCGCCGAGCGCGAGCCCGGCCAGCGGGACGTACGGCAGCGGCCGGCCCCGGGCCCGCCAGAGCAGCCAGGTCGCGGTCAGCAGGAACCCGGCCGCCGGCACGTCCAGGGTGGCGAGCGAACCGTGCGCGATCACGTCGGGCGAGAACGCGTAGAGGGCCAGCGCCAGCAGCCCGCCGACCGGCCCCACCAGGTCGCGGGCGAACGCGAACACCACCAGCCCGAACAGCAGCGTCAGGATGATCATCGGAAGCCGGGCGAAGAACATCAGCTCGTACGGGTCGTTGCCGGCCGAGTAGAGCACGTGCCGGCCCAGCGCGGTCTGGTTGCCCCGGAAGGCGGGATCGAGCTTCGGCTGCGCGAAGACCAGCCCCGCCGCCATGATCAGCTTGCCCAGCGGCGGGTGTTCCGGGTTGTACCGCAGGCTGTGCTGCTGGACATAGGTGATGGCGGTGCCGACGTACACCGGCTCGTCGATGGTCGGGGTCTGCTGCACCGCGGTGACCACCATGGCGGCCGCCATCTGCCCGAGCAGAACCACGATGAGCAGGGCGAACAGCCACCTCCGGCGGGCCCGGGGCCGGGCTGGGGCGGGGGTCGTCGGCTCGTCGAGGTCCACGGTCACCCCGAGAACCTATCCGGGCTGCCCCGGCACCGGCCACGGCACGGGCAGCGCCGCGGCGACCCGGCAAGCTAGGGTCCGACGGTGCGCTTCCCCTCCGCGACGGGCCTCCCGCCGAGCCGCGAGCCGGGCGGATGACGCGGCGGCTGATCGCCCCGCTGGTCAGCGCCACCACCTGCCGGCGGGGCGCGTTCCTGCTGCTCGGCGGGGTGCTGCTGCTGCCGTACGGGCTGGTCGGGGCGGGTCTGGCCGGGTTGGCGCGGGACGGTGGGACACCCCTGGCCGTCACCGTGGTGCTCAGCGCCGCGGCGGCCGTGATCGGGTTGGCGCCGCCCTTCCTGCACGGCGCCCGGGTGCTGGAGGTCGCCGCGGCCCGCTGGCTGCTCGGCGTCGAGCTGCCGGACCCGCCGGGGCGGCCCGCCCCGGAGGCCCGGCTGCGCGGTGCGCTGTGGTTCGCGGTGCACCTCGGCGTGGGTGCGGTCGTCGCGTTCGCGCTGTTCGTCGCGGTGCCGACCGCCGCGGCGCTGATCATGACGCGCACCGGCTGGACGGCCGCCTGGTGGGCGCTGCTGGGCGTGGCCCTGCTGCTCGCCACCGGCTACGGGGTCGCCGGGCTGGGTGCGCTGGCCGCCCTGATGGCCCCGGTGCTGCTCGGTCCGTCCGCCGACGAGCGGGTCGCGGCGATCCGGGCGCAGGCCCGCCGGCTCGCCGAGCGCAACCGGCTCGCCCGCGATCTGCACGACTCGGTCGGTCACGCGCTGACGGTGACCGTGGTGCAGGCGGCCGCGGCGGGCGAACTGCTCGACCGCGACCCGGCCTTCGCCCGCCGGGCCCTGACCGCGATCGAGGAGACCGCCCGCGCCGCCATGGAAGACCTGGACCAGGTCCTCGGCCTGCTCCGCCCCTCCCCCGAACCGCCCGGCCCCGAACCGCCCGGCCCCGAGCTGCACGGCGCTGAACTACCCGACCCCCAGCTGCCCGGCGCCGAAGTGCACGGCGCCGAGGTGCACGGCGCCGAGGTGCACGGCGCCGAACCGCAGGCGCCGGTGGCCGGGCGGCCGGACCTCGGTGACCTGGGCCGGCTGGCCGCGGTGGCCGGTGCGCGGCTGGTGACCGACGGCCCGATCGGCGAGGTGCCCGCCGAGCTGTCCCGGCAGGCATACCGGGTCGTGCAGGAGTCGCTGACCAACGCGCTGCGGCACGCCGCCCCGGCGCCGGTGTCGCTGCGGGTCACCGCCGGCGGGCCGGGTCTGGTGGTGGAGGTCCGGAATCCGCTGCCCGGCCGCGGGCTGGCCGGCATGCGGGAGCGGGTGGCGCTGCTCGGCGGCGAGCTGGTCGCCGGCCCGGACGGCGACCAATGGCGGGTACGGGCGGAGTGGCACTGGTGAGCGCCCCCGGCGAACCGATCCGGGTGGCCGTCGTCGACGACGAGGAACTCGTCCGGATCGGGCTGACCGCGATCATCTCCACCGCGCCGGACCTGATCATGGTCGGCGAGGCGGCCGACGGCGCCGCCGTGCCGCCGCTGCTGGCCCGGACCAGGCCGGACGTCGTGCTGATGGACGTCCGGATGCCCGCCATCGACGGGCTGCAGGCCACCCGGCACCTGCTGGCGACCGCCGCCCGCCCGCCGCGGATTCTGATGATCACGACCTTCGAACACGACGAGTACGTCTACGCGGCCCTGCGCGCCGGGGCGAGCGGCTTCCTGCTGAAACGGGCCCGTCCGGCCGAGGTGCTGGCGGCGATCCGGGTGGTGGCGGCCGGCGAGTCGCTCCTGTTCCCGGCGGCGATCCGGCGCCTGGCGGCCGCGTACGGCGGCCACACCCCACCGGCGGATCTGACCGACCGGGAGGCCGAGGTGCTGCGGCTGATGGCGAAGGGCCTGTCCAACGCCGAGATCGCCGAGCGGCTGGTGCTGGGTGTGCAGACGGTCAAGACCCACGTCGGCAACGTGCTGAGCAAGCTGGGCGCCCGCGACCGCACCCAGGCGGTGATCGCCGCGTACGAGTCGGGCTTCGTGAGTCCCTCCTGAGCGGGAGCCGGTTCCCTCCGGCGCGGGAGGTGTCCGGGGCCGCGGCCGACCAGGCTGATCCATGTCGGTAGCACACCAGACATGGAGGAACCATGATGAAGCGAGCAATCCTGGCCCTGGCCGCCGCGGCCGCCGTCCTGGTCACGTCCGGCGGCGCGGCGTCGGCCGGCCCCACCCGGCCCACGGAGCCGAGCCTGGTCGGCTCCGCGAAGCTGTGGCGGGCCGCAGGCGACGACATCCGTTTCACCTTCGCCGCCCACGGGCTCGGCCCGGACGCCCGGGGCACGTTCCGGGTCAGCCACTACCTGGGCACCGAGGGTGGCTGGTTCAGCGGGAAGATCGACTGCCTGGTGGTCGGCGGCCCGGTGGCGGTCGCGACCGGCGTCATCACCGCGAGCAGTTACCCGGAGTTCATCGGCGTGCGCCGCGGCTTCACGGTCTACGACCACGGCCGCCACGACCGGCTCGGCTACAGCTGGATCTTCGACCCGGGCAACACCGAGTCGGTGCCGCTCTGCGCGAGCAACGCGCCCTTCGAGACGGTGGAGAGCGGCAACTTCCGGACCGTCGAATGGTTCCCGCCGGACATCCTGCCGTAAGCTCCCGGCGGTTCGCCGGGCCTGCCCGGGCGGCCGGCAGTGGCTAGGCTTTCCCCATGTGCCGAAACATTCGCCAGCTGCACAACTTCGAGCCACCGGCCACGCCCGACGAGGTCCGGGCCGCCGCCCTGCAGTACGTGCGCAAGGTCGCCGGGTCGACCAGCCCGTCGCAGCGCAATCAGGCCGCCTTCGACCGGGCCGTCGACGCGGTCGCGGCGGCGACCGAAGAGCTGCTCGCCGCGCTCGTCACGACCGCGCCGCCGAAGGACCGCGAGGTCGAGGCGGTCAAGGCCCGCGAGCGCGCCGCCAAGCGGTACGCCTCCTGAGCCGGGCACCCGGCTCAGGGGGCATGTCGCAGTGACGCCCCGGTGAGGGTGAGATACCAGGCCGAGTCGGTGAAGTCCGGTCCGGTCTCCTCGCCGATGTAGACGTCGACGTGCCTGCTGCCGCCGAGGCCGGGGGTGAACTCGTCGGCCACCGTCCAGCGGGCCCGGCGCAGGCCCGCGCAGACCGGGCCGGGCGGCGGGGCTCCGTCGTCGGTGTGCCCGCAGCCGGCGATCCGGAAGGTCGTGCCGCGCGGCAGCACGCCGGGGTCGGCGGCGGCGGTGACGAACGGGCGCAGCGGCGCCCCGGCGGTGTCACGCGCCGCGCTGTCCAGCCAGTAGCCGACGTCGTGGGACCAGTTGAGGTACGTGCCGTCCGCCGTACGCCCGGTCCCCTCGTCCTTGACCGCCGCGACGAAGTCGGCGGGATACTCGCCGAGTTCGTCGTCGCCGTGCGCGCAGTCGAGGCCGCGGCAGCCGGTGACGGTCTCGGGCTCGCCGTCGTGGAAGCTCTGCACGGCGGTGTAGTAGACGGTGATCTCCCAGCCGCCGCTGACGACCGCGGTCCTGGTGGTAGCCGCCGCCGTGGCCGTTCTGGTCGCGGACCGGGCCGGCCCGGTGGACGGCGGGGCCGGCACGCTCGGCTGGCCGGGCGTGGCCCATCCCCCGGGCGACGGCCGGGGCAGCACGGTCGAGGGCGCCCGGGGCGCCCCGCCGCCGCAGCCCGTCAGCAGGCCGAACGCCAGCAGAACCACGCAGAGCCGCACCTGAGGCAGCATGGCAGCAGCCGGCCGGCGGGGGCCAATGTTTAAGAGTTGCCTTATATAAGCCGCGACTGCAATAATGGCCCGGTGCACGCGTTCGACGTCCTCGGCGACCCGGTCCGCCGCCGCATCCTGGAGCTGCTCGCCGACGGCGAGCAGCCCTCCGGCGCGGTCACCGAGGTCATCCGGGCCGAGTTCGGCATCTCCCAGCCCGCCGTCTCCCAGCATCTCAAGGTGCTGCGGGACAACGGTTTCGCCACCGTACGGCCGGAGGGCACCCGCCGGCTCTACGCGGTCGACGACACCGCGCTGCGCGAGGCCGACGCCTGGCTGAGCCGGTTCCGGCGGTTCTGGACCCCGCACCTGGACGCCCTGGCCACCGAAGTGGCCAGGGGCAAGAGACAGCGGCGGCTCGCCGCCCGCGACGACGATCGGAGCGACGGATGAAGGACGCGAAAGAACAGATCAGCGCGGTACGACGCCAGGTCGGTGACCGCACGCTGGCGGCCGGCGAGGCCCGCGTCTCCACGATCAGCCAGGTCTACGACACCGACCTCGACGACCTGTGGGAGGCGGTGACCAGCCCCGAGCGGATCCCGCGCTGGTTCCTGCCGGTCTCCGGCGACCTGCGCGAGGGCGGCAGCTACCAGCTCGAGGGCAACGCCAGCGGCACGATCACCCGCTGCGACAAGCCACGCGGCTACTCCGCGACCTGGGAGTTCAACGGCCAGGTGAGCTGGGTGGAGGTCAGGCTGAGCGCCGAGGGCGACGGCCGGTCCCGCTTCGAGCTCGAGCACGTCGCCCACGTCGCCGACGAGTTCTGGGACCAGTACGGTCCCGGCGCGACCGGGGTCGGCTGGGACGGGGCGCTGCTGGGCCTGGCCATGCACGTGGCCAACCGGGCCACGGTGAACAATCCCGAGATCGTGGCGAGCTGGGCGGCTTCCGACGAGGGCAGGCTCTTCTACCGGTTGAGCAGCGACAGCTGGGCCGAGGCGGCGATCGCGAACGGCACCGACCCGGAAGCCGCCCGCGCCCAGGCCGACCGCACCTACGCGTTCTACACCGGCACCTGAGCGACCGTCAGCCCGCCGCGTTCGGGGCGCGGCCCCGGCGCGGGTCCCCGCTCGCGGCCAGCGCCGCCACCAGGTCCTCGCGGGCCCGGGCCACCCGGGAGCGGATCGTCCCCACCGGGCAGTCGCAGACCTCGGCCGCCTCCGCGTACGACAGGCCCAGCAGCTGGGTGGCCACGAAGGCCTCCCGCCGCTCGGCGCTCAGCCCGCCGAGCAGGTCGCGCAGGGCCAGGTCGTCCTCGAAGCGCGGCCGGTCCGCGGCGCCCACGGCGTCGGCCGCGCCCTGCCAGTCCTCGACCCGGGCGATCCGCGGGCGCACGACCGCGGCCCGGACGTGGTCGACGGCGACCCGGCGGGCGATGGTGTAGAGCCAGGTGCGGGCGCTGGCGCGGCCGGCGAAGCCGGGCAGGCTGCGCAGCGCCCGCAGGTAGGTCTCCTGGGTCAGGTCCTCGACCTCGCCGGGCCCGGCGAGGTGCTGCAGAAAGCGCCGCAACTGCCGCTGGGTGGCCCGGACGAACGCCGCCGCCGCGTCCCGGTCACCCCGGCCGGCGGCGAGCGCCCACTCGGTGACCTGCTCGTCGGTCACTGCCCCGCGTTGCTCTGACCAGCGGTGACCTGATCCGCGCCGCTCTTGTCCGCGCTGTTCTGACCCGTGCCGCTCTGACCCGTGCCGCTGTTGTCCGTGCTGCTCTGACCCGTGCCGCTCTGGCTTGTGGCGCCCTGGCCCGAGCGGCGGTAGGCGAGCAGGCCGAGCACCAGCGCGGCCAGCCCCAGCCCGATCCCGACGACGCCGGCCCAGGACGCGGTGCCGTCCTCCTCGGCCGGCGCCTCGGCGACCACGGTCGGCGCGGCACCGCTGCCGGCGGCGGCGTCGGTCGCGCCGGCCGCGGTGAGCTTGAGGACGGGCGCGGGCTTCTCCGGCTCGGTCCCGTCGGTGGTGGGCTCGTCGATCCACCGCACCACGTTGCCGTCCGAGTAGGTCTGCAGGGCCTTGAACACCACCTGCGGCACCTCCGGCAGCGGGCCGACCGACACGTCGAACTCCTGGAACTGGCCGGGCTTGATCGCCGCGTCCCCGACGGCGGTCCAGGTGATCTTCGTGACCGCCTCGGTGAGCTGGGTGCCGTGCGCCTCGACGGGCTTGGCCAGCTTCGACTTCACGGGCGCCATGGTCCAGCCGGCGACGGGCTTGAGCGACACCGAGGCGAACGGGGTGTCGGCCGGCAGGTTGACCTCGACCTTGGTGGTGCTCGCGGTGTCGCTCTCATTGGGCACGCGGAACGTGAGCTTGGCGTAGCCACCCTGCACCGCAGTGTTCGGATTCACCGTGACGTGCGCGGACGCGGGCACCGCGAGGGCGAGGGTGAAGGCGGCGACCATTCCGGCCACCGCGGCCGAACGCTTCAACAGGGACATCAGAAACCTTCCGATCGAACCGGCCAGGGCGCCGGGCACGGTCATTGGTCGATACCCGTCGCGGAAAAGTTCCAGCCGGATTTCCGGGTGCCACCGGCGCGGCCCGCGCGCCGGTCCTCCCGGCGGGTCACGCGCCGGGCAGCCGGACGTCCACGCGCAGGCCGGGCGGGGGCGCCGTGCCCCGCAGCGCCACCGTGCCGCCGTGCCGGCGGACCAGCTCGCGGACGATGGCCAGGCCCAGCCCGGAGCCGCCGGCGTCGCGGGCGCGGGCGTCGTCGAGCCGGGTGAACCGGTCGAAGACCCGCTCGCGGTCCGCCGCCGGGATGCCCGGCCCGTCGTCCGAGACCGAGATCATCTGGTACGCGCCATCCGCCGTCACCGCCAGGCGCACCGACGACGCGGCGTGCCGGACGGCGTTGTCGAGCAGGTTCGCCACCACCCGGCCGAGCGCGTCGCGTTCCCCCTGGGTGCGCAGCGGCACCGCCGGCCGTTCGTACTCCACCGCCGGGTAGCGCGCCGCGACCTCGCCCAGCAACTGGCCCAGCTCGACCGCCTCGGCCCGCCGGGTCAGCGCCCGGGTGCTCCCGTCGTCCGCGCGGGCCAGCAGCAGCAGGTCGTCGACCAGCCGGCTGAGCCGTTCCACGTCGGTGAGCAGGTCGTCGGCGAGCGCCGGCCAGTCGGTGGTGTCCGGCAGCCGCTGCGCCACCTCCAGCTCGGTCCGCATGTTGGTCAGCGGGCTGCGCAGCTCGTGGGCGGCGTCCGCCACGAAGGCCCGCTGGCGCCCCCGGGCCGCGTCGAGGCGGTGCAGCATGCCGTTCAGCGTCACCGCGAGCCGGTGGATCTCGTCGCGGGAGTCCGGCACCGGCAGCCGGTCGGGCCGGGCCCCGCCGGTGATCTCCTCCGCGCCGGCCCGCAGCGCCTCGACCGGGCGCAGCGTCGCGCCCACCACCCGCCAGGCCACCAGCGCGAGCAGCGCCACCAGCGGCGGGAACGTGACCAGCAGCGTGGTGCGCAGCAGGTGCACGCCCTGGGTGAGGTCGGCGGTGGGCCGGGCGACGAGCACGTGGACCGGGTCGCTCGCCGGGCCGGCCGTCACGCTCACCACGCGCACCCGGCCGTCCAGCCCGATCCGGCTGCCGGGGATGAACCGGCCCTGCCCGTCGCCGAGCGCGTTCAGCTCGTCCGGGTAGAGGATCGGCACGAGCCGGTCGGCCCCGGCCGAGACCGCGCGGACCTGGTGCTTGGCGGTGACCACCTGCACCCGTACGGCCGGGGCAGCCGGCAGCGGATCGCTCAGCGTGCCCTCGTTCACCAGCTCGGCGACCGCCCTGGCGGTTTCGAGCGCCTCGTTGTTCGCCGTGCGCAGCAGCGCGAAATTCATCGTCGCGACCAGCACCACGCCGCCGCCGGCGAGCCCGACGAAGAGCACCACGACCGAGACCAGCAGCAGCCGGGCCCGCAGGCTGAGCCGGCGCAGCCAGGTCACGCTCAGGACCCGTCGACAGCGGCCAGCCGGTAGCCGGCGCCGCGGACCGTCTCCAGCCGCTCCCGGCCGATCTTGCGGCGCAGGTAGCCGACGTAGACCTCGACCGCGTTGGCGGCGGTCTCCAGCGCGGCGTCCCAGACGTGGTCGAGCAGCTCGGTCTTGGAGACGACCTCGCCGGGGCGGCGCAGCAGGTATTCCAGCAGGGCGAACTCGCGGGCGGTCAGCATCACCTCGGCGCCGGAGACGGTGACCTTGCGCTGCGCCGGGTCCAGCTCCAGGTCGCCGTGGCGCAGCACCGCCGGCCGTTCCGGGGTGCCCCGGCGCAGCAGCGCGCGCAGCCGGGCCAGCAGCACCACGTAAGAGAAGGGCTTGGTCAGATAGTCGTCGGCGCCGCAGTCCAGGCCGTCGGCCTGGTCGTACTCGCCGTCCTTGGCCGAGAGCATCAGCACCGGCAGCCAGTGCTCCTCGGCCCGCAGCTGGCGCACCACCCGGTAGCCGGACAGCCGGGGCAGCATGACATCGAGGATCATCGCGTCGTAGTCGCCGTGCCGGGCCAGCTCCAGCCCGTCCTGGCCGTCGCCGGTCACGTCCACCGCGAAACCCTCGGCCTGCAGGCCACGCTTCAGGGCGGCCGCGAGCCGCGCCTCATCCTCCACCACCAGCAACCGCACTCCACTACTTTGGCACGACGGGGGCAACCCCTAGGGGATGTTCTCAGCGGCGTCACAGGCCGGTCGGCGCACGATGGCTGCAGACAACGGGAGGTGCTCATCGTGAGTGTGTTCAGGTCAAGGCCCGCGCTGCGCTGGCTGGTTCCGGCCGCGGCAGCGGTCGCCGTCATCGGTGGCGGCGCGGCGGCGGGCACGATCGTGGCCAGCGCGGACCCCTCGCTGCCGGAGCGCAGTGCGGCTCAGCTGCTGGTCGACGTGCAGAACGCCAAGGTCGACGGTTTCTCCGGCACGGTGGTGCAGACCGCCGACCTGGGGCTGCCGTCGCTGCCGGGCGTCACCAGCGGAGCCGGCAGCGCCGACATCATGAAGCTCGTCGCGGGCAGCAACACCGCCCGGGTCTGGTACGCCGGCGAGGACAAGGCCCGCGTCGCCCTGATGGGCACGCTCGGCGAGACCGACGTGATCCGCAACGGCTCGGACGTGTGGATGTGGCGCAGCGCCGACAGCTCGGCCACCCACTACAAGATCCCCGCGGACAAGGCGGACAAGAAGCCGGCGGCGCTGCCGACGGGTGTGCCGTCCACGCCGCAGGAGGCCGCCGACGCGGCGCTCGCCGCGATCGATCCGACCACGGCGGTCACCACGACCGGCGCGGCCAAGGTCGCCGGGCGGGACGCCTACGAGCTGGTGCTCACCCCGCGTGACACCGCCTCGCTGATCGGCCAGGTGCGCCTGGCCATCGACGCGGAGAAGCACGTGCCGCTCGGCGTCGACGTGTACGCCAAGAACGCCAACGACCCCGCGGTGCGGGTGGCGTTCCAGCAGATCACCTTCAAGGTGCCGGACGCGGAGCAGTTCGCCTTCAACCCGCCGGAAGGCACCAAGGTGACCGAGCCCAGCGCGGCCGACCTCGCCAAGGAGCACGACAAGGCGATCACGCCGGAGCAGGCGAAGGAGGCCGAGAAGCAGGCCGCCGCAGACGGCACCAAGGTCGTCGGCACGGGCTGGACCTCGGTGCTGGTGGCCAAGATGCCGGCCGCCGGTGACGACAAGGCCGGCGCCAAGACCGGCGCCGACCAGGCCGCCGGGCAGCTGGACGCGATCGTCGGCGCGCTGCCGAAGATCAGCGGCAGCTGGGGCAGCGGGCGCCTGCTCACCAGCGCCCTGTTCAGCGCGCTGATCACCGACGACGGCCGGATCCTGGTCGGCGCGGTGGCCCCGGAGAAGCTGTATGAGGCAGCCGGAAAGTGACTGACCTCGCGGTCGCCACATACGGGCTGACCAAGCGGTTCGGCAGCCAGGTCGCGGTGGACACCGTCGACCTGGCTGTCCCCCGCGGGGCGGTCTACGGCTTCCTCGGCCCGAACGGGTCGGGCAAGACCACCACGATCCGGATGCTGCTCGGGCTGATCGGCCCCAGCGCCGGCCGGCACGAGTTGCTCGGCGCGGCGATGCCCGACCGCGCCGCCGAGGTGCTCCCCCGGGTCGGCTCGCTGGTCGAGGGGCCGGGCTTCCACCCGTACCTCTCGGGGCGCGACAACCTGCGGCGGCTCGACGCGGCCGACCGGGGCGCCGAGGCCGGCACCGCGGAGACCCGCATCGCCGCCGCCCTGGACCGGGTCGGGCTGGGCGCCGCGGCAGCCAAGCGCTACCGCACCTACTCGCTCGGCATGAAGCAGCGGCTGGCCATCGCGGCCGCCCTGCTCGTACCGCGCGAGCTGCTCATCCTGGACGAACCGACCAACGGCCTGGACCCGCAGGGCACCCGCGAGGTGCGCACGCTGGTCGGGGCGCTCGCCGCGGAGGGCGCGACGGTGCTGCTCAGCACCCACCTGCTCGCCGAGGTCGAGCAGATCTGCACCCACGTCGGGGTGATGCACCGGGGCAAGCTGGTCGCCCAGGAGCCGCTCACCCAGCTGCGCTCGGACGCGGCGCCCCGGGCCCGGGTGCTGACCGACCAGCCGGCGCAGGCCGCCGAGGTGCTGCGCACGCTGGGCCTGACCGAGGTCACCGAGACGGCGGCCGAGGCCGCCGGGCAGCTCGGCGCGATCGCGCCGGACAAGGTGGTGGCCGCGCTGGTGCACGACGGAGTGGCGGTACGCGGCTACTCGGTCGAGTCACCCAGCCTCGAGGACGTGTTCGTGTCCCTGACCGGAAGAGGCTTCGATGTCAGCGGTTGAGGTGTCCGGGGTCCCGGCGGCCCCGGTCCGCCGGTTCTCGACCCGGTTCCTGCGCTCCGAGCTGCGGCTGATCGCGGTCCGCCGGCGCAACCAGGTCGGCCTGGCCGCGCTGGCCGCGGTGCCGATCGTGCTGGCCGTGGCGATGAAGGTGGCCGCGCCGGACACCTCGGGCAGCCGTGGCGGCGGCCCGGACTTCTTCGCCCAGATCACCGGCAACGGCTTCTTCGTGGCACTGGCCGCGCTCGCCGTCGAACTGGGGCTGTTCCTGCCGATCGCGATCGCGATGCTGGCCGGCGACGCGGTGGCCGGCGAGGCGAACCAGGGCACGCTGCGCTATCTGCTGACCGTGCCGGTGGACCGCACCCGCCTGCTGGCCGTCAAGTACGCGGGCATCGTGGCGGGCGCGTTCCTGGCGCCGCTGGTGGTCGCGGTCTCCGGGCTGGCGATCGGGCTGATCCTCTTCGGGGGCGGGAACGTCACCCTGCTCTCCGGCTCACAGACCAGCTTCGGCGAGGCACTGCTGCGGCTGCTCGGCGTCTGCCTGTACCTGGGGGTCTGCCTGTCGGCGCTGGGCGCGATCGGGCTGTTCCTGTCCACCCTCACCGAGCAGCCGATGGGTGCCACCATCGCGCTGACCATGCTGACCGTGGCGAGTTTCGTGCTGCTGCAGATCCCGCAGCTGGACTGGCTGCACCCGTACCTGCTGACCCGGCACTGGGAGGATTTCGGCGAGCTGCTGCGCGACCCGGTGTCGTTGGGCGCGCTGCGGCCGGGTCTGCTGTCGGCCGGCGCCTACATCGTGGTGTTCCTGTCGGCGGCGTGGGCCCGCTTCGCCGGCCGCGACATCACAAGCTGAGCGCCGGCCGCTTCGCCAGCGGCTGGCTCAGGCGGATCGGCGGGCCGGTTCGCCGCGGGCCACGATGACGGCGCGGCCGTACCGGTTGGTCAGCGCGGCGGCCAGCTTCGCCGGGATGTCGCCCTCGACCCGGACCACACCGGCCACCGGATCCACCCGCAGGGTGAAGCCGGCGGCCTGCAGGAGGGCGGCGCTCACCCCGGCGCGGACTCTCTCCAGCTCGGCGAAGGTCGTGTCGCACGTGACGACGCGGTGCTTGCGGCCCGCCAGGGCCGGCCGGATCGCGGAAACGGCCGCGTCCGGGTTCACCCCGGCGGCCACGGCCACGACCAGGGTGCCGTCCGGATCGGCGCCGAGCCCGACGAAGCGGCGGCGGTCGGCGGCGATGCGGTCGCCGAGATCCGTGCTGGGCCGGCCGGCCACCGAGACCTGGATCGTGCTCCCGCGCCCCACGCTCGCGCCGGCCGCGGGATGGACCGCCACCACCGTGCCCGGTGCCTGCCGGGCCCGGGGACGGTAGCTCAGGACGGCCACCACCCCGGCGTCACCGGCGAGCTTGTCGACCACGGCGATGTCGCGGCCGATCAGATCGGGCACCGTGGTGCCGGCCCGGCCGCCACCGCCACCCCGTCGCCGACCGGGAGCGGCCGGAGTGGCCCGGGCGGGAGTGGCCCGGGCAGGAGTGGCCCGGGCGGCGAGCAGGACCACGGAGCCGAGCAGGGCCGCGGTGCTGAGCAGGACGAACGACGGGCAGGCGCGGCGGGCGGACATGGCGGACCTCCGGGGGTCGCACGGCTGGCAGTCCACGATTGGACGCGCGGGCTCGCGAGCCGGGTTCCCCCGCGCCGCGCAGACGGCACATCCCGGCCCTGAGCAGGCTCAGGTGGTCGGTCTGCCGGTGCGGGTATCGGGTACGGTCCGAAACGATGGCGGACAGCAGCCGGGCTATTCGGGAGGACCTCGATCATGGCGTACGTGACCTGCGACCTCGGCGTCTCCGCCGACGGCTACGTAGCCGGACCCCGGCAGAGCCCGGACGACCCGCTCGGCGAGGGTGGTGAACAGCTGCACCGGTGGATGTTCGACACTCCCGACGAGAACACCGCCGAGCTCGATGCGATCACCGCCGCCGACGCCTTCGTCATGGGGCGCAACATGTTCGCCGGGCCCGGGGCCGGTGACTGGGATCCGGCGTGGCGCGGCTGGTGGGGCGAGGATCCGCCGTACCACAAGCCGGTCTTCGTCGTCACCCGGCACCCGCACGCCGACCTCGTCATGCGGGGCGGCACCACGTTCTCCTTCGTCACCGGCGGTGTCGAGGAGGCGATCGCCCGGGCCCGGCAGGCCACCGGCGACGGCCGGATCGCGGTCGCCGGCGGCGCGTCGACGGTCAACCAGGCCCTCACCGCCGGCCTCATCGACGAGTTGCGGCTGCACGTCGCCCCGGTGCTGCTCGGTGCGGGCGCGCGGCTCTTCGACGGGGTCCCGGCGCTGCGGCTGGAGCAGCTCTCCGGCCGGTCGGCGTCGCTGGTCACCCACATCACCTACCGGGTGTCACCGCCTGCTGAGCCAGCACCTCGTCCATGACCTCGGCGAGGCGCCGCGGCTGTTCCAGGAACGCCCGGTGGCCGCCGGACGGCACCATGATCAGCCGCTTGGCGGGCGCTCGCAGCGCTTCGTACCAGGGGGTGAAGAGGGCGGCGAGGCCGCGCATCTCGTGCGCGCCCTGCACGAAGTAGACCGGCACCTCCAGCCGCGGCACGTCCCGGCGCAGGTCGACGTCCCGCATCGCCGGGTAGAGCACGCTCCAGGTGTCCAGCACGGCGTTGAGGACGTGCGCCTTCTGCAGCAGGGTGTGCTCGGACGCGCCGAGGCCGGCGAAGGGGTCGCCGGCGCCCTCGGCGTTGGCGGAGTGGTCGTAGTCGTAGACCTCGTTCTCGTAGAGCATGATCGGCTCGTAGGAGTACACGTCCCGGTACGGCGGCGGCCCGAGCGCGGTGAGCGTGCGCACCAGCCCCGCCCGGCCGGTGTCCCGGGCCCAGGCGAGGATGTCGGCGTAGAAGATCTTGTCGCTGGCCGTCAGGTCCACGCCCTGCCCGGCGCCGATGTAGGCCCGGTACAGCTCGGGCCGGCGCTGCACGGCCAGCACGCCGAGGATCGAGCCGCCGGAGTGCCCGAGCAGATAGATCTTCTCCTGGTGGAACCGGCGGCGCAGCGCCTCGGTGACGGCGATGACGTCGGCGACCGCGCCGTCCAGCGTCACCGTCGCGGTCGGATCCAGCGCGGGATAGGACGAGCCACCGCCCCGCCGGTCCAGGGTCACCACCACGAACCGCCGCTCCAGCCCGGCGAGGTGCCGGCGGGCCGCGCCCAGCTCGGAGCCGCCGGGCGCCCCGGGCACGAAGAGCAGCACCGGCGCCGTCCGGTCGGCGCCCCGGATCAGCGCGCCCAGCCGGTGCCCGCCCGCGTCGATCGTCCCCAGCTCCGCGATGGCCCGCTCCCCCGCGATCGGCGGGGTCCGGGCCGGCACGGCGACAGCCACCGTCACCGCCAGCAACATCGCCGTCAGCAGCCCGGTCGCCGTGCGGCGCGCGTACCGCCAGCTCCGCCTGCCGCCGGCCCGGCCGCGCCGCACCCGGCCCGCGCCGTACGCCGCGGCCAGCGTCATCGGCAGCACCGAGAGCAAGCCGTGCAACCCGCGGCCCGCGACCAGCACGACCAAGCCGAAGGCGCTGGCGTGCGGGGCGTCCACGGACGGCCCGTCCACCCGCAGCCGCATCACCTCGACCGCGACGGCGAACAGCGCCGGCGCGGCCAGCATCGACCACCGTGACCGGCTCAGCCACCCGGCCAGGGCGCCCACGGCCACGCTCAGCCCGACCGACCACAGCGCCTGCGTGATCGTCAACGGCCCGCGCGGCGTCCACCATCCCGCGACGAGGCCCCATCCGGCCGCCGCGCCCATCCACCCCACTCGTCTGACCATGGCCCGAGCCTGGATCCGGCGGCGGCCGCGGCACATCGGCCCTCGGATCCGGTACGCACCCCTACTTCGGTAGGGGGCACGGACGACTTCGGACAGTGCCCGGCCGGGGCGCCGGATCGTAGGCTTCGGCACATGGCCGGCCTGGTGTTCACTCTGCTCGTTCCCGATCCGGTGGGAAGCCGCCGGTCGGCGGCCCGGAACCGGCTGGCCGACGCCGTCGCGGTCACGGTGGCACTGGCGTACGGGTCGGTGATGGTGCCGCTCGGTGACGCCACGCGCGCGGGCGCACCGCTGCCCTGGCTCGCCGACGTCGGGCTCGGCGTGCTCTGCTGCGCCGCCCTGGTGCTGCTGCGCCGCCGGTGGCCGGTCGGGCTGGCCCTCGCCCTGCTGCCGGTCAGCACGGTGTCGGTGATGGCGACCGGCGCGGTCATCGTCGCGCTGTTCACCGTGGCGATCCACCGTCGCGGCCCGGTCGCGCTGGCCCTCGGCGTGGCATACGTGGCGGTCGTGCCGGTGTACTTCGTGCTGCACGACAACCCGGAGTTCCCGGTGTGGGTGGACGTGCTGGTCCGCGCGGTCACCACCGCGGGGGCGCTGGGGTGGGGAATGTTCGTGCGGGCGTACCGGCGGCTGACCGAGACGCTGCGCGAGCACGCCGCCCGGCTCGAGGCCGAGCAGCACTTGCGGGTCGACCAGGCCCGGCTGACCGAGCGGGCGCGGATCGCGCGGGAGATGCACGACGTGCTGGCCCACCGGATGTCGCTGGTCAGCCTGCACGCCGGGGCGCTGGAGGTGCGCACCGACGCCCGGCCGGAGGAGGTGGCGATCGCGGCGGGGGCGATCCGGGCCAGCGCCCACGAGGCCCTGGAGGAGCTCCGCGGCGTGATCGGGGTGCTGCGCGAGGGCGCGGTGGGCCGCCCCGAGCCGCCCCAGCCCGGCCTGGCCGACCTGCCGGGACTGGTCGACAGCGCCCGGGCGATGGGCATGTCGGTGGGCTACACCTGCGCGGTGCCGGCGGGCGGGCCGTCGGTGGTGCTGGGGCGGACGGCCTACCGGATCGTGCAGGAGGGGCTCACGAACGCGCGCAAGCACGCGCCGGGAACGGCGGTGCGGGTGCTGCTCGACGGCGGGCCCGGCGCCGAGCTGCGGATCAGGATCTCCAACCCGTATCCCCGGCAGGCGCCGGGCCCCGGGGTGCCGGGTGCGGGGATGGGCCTGGTCGGGGTCAGCGAACGGGCGGCGCTGGCCGGCGGCCACGTCGAGTACGGCCGGCGGGACGACGACTTCCACCTTGAGGCCCGGCTGCCATGGCCGACCTGAACCACCGGGCGCGGCCGATCCGGCTCGCGATCGTGGACGACGATCCGCTGGTGCGGGCCGGGCTGCGCATTCTGCTGGGCGGTTCGCCGGACATCGAGATCGTCGCGGAGGCCGGCGACGGCGCGCAGGCCGCCGCGCTGGCCGACGCGCACTGGCCCGACGTGGTGCTGATGGACATCAGGATGCCCAAGGTCGACGGGCTGACCGCGACCCGGCGGCTGCGGTCGCGGCCGGCGCCGCCCCAGGTGATCGTGCTGACCACGTTCCACGCCGACGAGCACGTGCTGGACGCGCTGCGCGCCGGTGCCAGCGGCTTCCTGCTCAAGGACACCCCGCCGCGCGACATCATCGAGGCGGTCCGGGCGGTGGCGGGCGGCTCGGCCACCCTGTCGCCGGCCGTGATCCGGCAGCTGATCGACCACGTCGCCGACCCCGCGGCCGGACCGCGCCGGGACCGCGCCCGGACCCGGCTGGCGACGCTGACCGAACGAGAACGCGAGGTGGCGCTGGGGCTCGGCCGGGGCTGGTCGAACGCGGAGATCGGCACCGAGCTGGTGATGAGCCTGCCGACGGTGAAGGGCCACGTGTCCCGGCTGCTGGCGAAGCTCGGGCTGAACAACCGGGTCCAGGTGGCGCTCCTGGTCCACGACGCCGAGCTGCTCACCTAGCCCGTCGGCCAGCCGGAGCGTGCGGTGAGGCCGGGCAGGAAGCGGCCGACCCGGGCCGCGTAGTCGGTGTAGGCCTGGCCGTGCGTACGCACCAGGTACGGCTCCTCGACCGCCCGGACCTGCACCTGGATCGAGGCGATGAGCACCACCGTCGCGGCGAGCGACACGACGTTGGGCACCATCAGCGCCAGGCCGGCACT
The DNA here is from genome assembly GCF_003947245.1 of Actinoplanes sp. ATCC 53533. Lineage (NCBI taxonomy): Bacteria > Bacillati > Actinomycetota > Actinomycetes > Micromonosporales > Micromonosporaceae > Actinoplanes > Actinoplanes sp. ATCC 53533. The sequence goes on from NZ_QHHV01000003.1 coordinate 78,279, forward strand.
GGTCACGATCATCGCGGTGAAGATCGGATTGCGGACCACGGCGAACGCGCTGGCGGTGACCAGCGCGGTCCGCTCCTGCGGATCGACACCGATACGCCACGAGGCGCCCATGGTCAACTGGGCCAGCAGTGTCGCGCCGATCCCGGCGCCGGCCAGGACCAGCCCGGCGACGGCGACGGCCCGGTGGTTCAGCGCACCGAGCCCGGCCAGCCCGGCCAGTGCCGCGACGGGACCGGCCAGCCCGAGGACGAGGGCGGCGAGAAACGACAGCTTGGCCCACCAGCGCAGCGAACCGATCCGGCCGGCGTCGAGGCGCAGTCCGGTGTCGCCGGTGCGGCGCCACTGCACGATGCTGCGTACGCCGAAGGCGAGAACCAGTCCGAGCAGGTAGAACCCGAGCGCGAGCGATGCCATGACCTACTCTCCGTCCCGGCAGCAGCCGTCGGCGCAGGACCGGTCCGGCTCGGCGCGCAGCGCCGCGCCCGGCGCGCAGCAGGCATCACCGCGCCACGCCTCCCGGCCTTCCTTGACCGCCACCGCCGCGATCACCAGCGCCGCGAGGGGATCAGCCCACCACCAGCCCAGCGTGGCATTGACGATCAGACCGACCAGCAAAACCCCCGACAGGTACGTGCACAGCAGCGTCTGCCTGGAGTCGGCGACCGCCGAGGCGGAACCGAACTCCCGGCCCGCCCGCCGCTGCGCGTGCGACAGGATCGGCATCACCAGCAGGCTCAACGCCGCCAGGCCGATCCCGACCGGGGAATGCCCGGCTTCGGCGGCCCCGGCGAGGGCCCGGACCGACTCGACGGTGACGTAGGCGGCCAGGGCGAAGAACGAGGCGCCGATGATCCGCAGGGCGGCCTTCTCCCGCCGGTGCGGATCCGCGGCGCTGAACTGCCATGCCACCGCTGCCGCGGAGGCGACCTCGACCACCGAATCCAGGCCGAACCCGATCAGCGCGGTGGACGAGGCGATCGTCCCGGCGGTGATCGCGACGACCGCCTCGACGACGTTGTAGGTGATCGTGGCGGCGACCAGCAGCCGGATCCGGCGGCGCAGCAACGATTGTCGCGCGGGCGACGGCGCCGCGGCCACCAGGGGCAGGAGTCGTGGTGGGTTGGTCATGCGCAGCTCCCGTCGGTGTCGACCGGGCAGGCCGCGTCCGGGTCGATCGCCAGGGTCAGCTCGATCAGGTCGCCGAGCGCGTGCGCCAGGCGCCGGTCGGCGAGCTCGTAGCGTGACCGGCGGCCCTCCGGCGCGGCCACCACCAGACCGCAGCCGCGGAGGCACGCGAGATGGTTGGACAGGTTGGTGCGGGAGACACCGAGCGTGTCGGCCAGGTCGGCGGGATAGGCCGGGCCGTCGCGCAACGCGATCAGCAGCCGGCAGCGGGTCGGATCGGACAGGGCGTGCCCGAACCGGGCCAGCACCTGGGCATGAGCTGCGACGGTCACCATGCCGGCGATAGTACATCATCCGCTGAACTCAGCATCGCGTGAATTATGCCGCGCGTGGTCGTCCTTCGGCGCCCCCGTCCCCGGCATGAGCAGGGCGGGAATGATCGCGAGGGCCGTGAGGGCGATGCTCCAGGTGAAGGCGGCACCGAAGCCGGCGGTGAGCAGGGCGGCGAGGAGCGCCGTGCCGGCCGATCCGCCGAGTTGCTGCAGGAGCCTGATCACGGCGGAGCCCGCGGGCACCTTGGCACGGGAGAGGCGGCTGAAGGCGCCCGCGGTGATGGCGATGTTGGCGGCACTGAGCGCTCCCCCGCGGACGACGAGCGTCGCGGCCAGCAGGAGGTAGCTGGTGTGCGGGCCGGCGAGCGCGAAGGGGATGGTGGCCGCGGCGCAGATGGCGATACCGGTGACGATGATGGTCCTGGCGCCGACGCGGTCGACGATGCCGCCGACCCAGCGGGTCAGCAGCGAGCCGATTCCCTGCAGGGCGAGGATCGTGCCGCTGGCGAGGGCGCCGAGTCCGCGTTCGGCCTGGAAGTAGAGCGGGATGAGGAACAGTCCCCCGTAGAGGGAGAGCCCGCTGAAGAACAGCGCCCCGGACGCACCCGCGAAGGTGCGATCGGTGAACATGCGCAGCGGGATGAGCGCGCGGCCGCCGCGGCACAGGCTCCAGGTGATGAATCCGGCGATGAGCACCAGGCCGGCACCGAGGGGCAGGTAGAACGTCCCGACGGCGTCCGCGCGGTTGGACGTGGCGTTGCCGAGGGCGAAGAGGAGTGCGACCGTGCCGGCGGCGATCAGCAGAAAGCCCGGAACGTCGAGTCCGGCCTGTCGGTTCGATTTCTCGCCGGGCACGACGCGGGCGGCGAGGAGGATCGCGACCAGGCAGAGGGGGATGTTGACGGCGAACACCCACCGCCAGCTCGCGTCGGTGACGATGAGCCCGCCGACGAGCGGCCCGGCGACCGGCGCTATCAGGCTGACCGAGGTGACGATCGTCAGGACCCGGCCGGTCTTCGCCGGGCCCGCGGCGCGGACCAGGATGGTCTGCAGGACCGGTTGGATGATTCCGGCGCCCATGCCCTGCAGGGCCCGGAAGGCGATGAGGCCGCCGAGGTTCCAGGCGAGCCCGGACAGCCCGGAGCCGATCAGGAACACCACGAGCCCCGCCACCCAGAGGCGCTTGGCGCCGAAGCGGGCGGTGGCCCAGGTGGTGAGCGGGATGGTGATGCCGAGGGCGAGCAGGTAGGCGGTCACCACCCACTGGACGGATGTCGCGGGGCTGTGGAATTGGGCGCCGAGGGCGTGCAGCGCGACGTTGACGATCGTGGTGTCCAGCAGCGGGGCGACGCCCCCGATGACCACGACGAGCGCCAGCCGGACGAGGGGTCTGCCCAGGGGCTCGAGTCGCGCGGTCCGGTCTTTCATCATGCCTCCTTAAGATACGCGTGTATCTTACAGCGATAAGAGGCAGGTGTACCCTAAGCTCATGGCCGAGAAGATGCCGCCGGCGCAGCGTCGCCGCGGGACCGCCCTCGAAGACGTCCTTCTCGAGGCGGCCTGGACCGAGTTGCAGCGGACCGGCTATGCGGAATTCACGATCGATGCCGTCGCCAGAGCGGCGCGCACCAGCCGGGCCGTGCTGTACCGGCGCTGGCCCCATCGCGCGGCGCTCGTGCTCGCCGCGCTGCGGGCGCACGTGACGCCGGTGGCCGAGGACGTCCCGGACACCGGAAGTCTCGGCGGCGATGTGATCGCGGTGCTCAGCACGCTGGCCGGCCGTGCGGATGTCGGGGGCCTGGATGTGCTGGTCGGGCTGCTCAGCGAGCTCGACGAGGTGCCGGAGAGCCTCACGACCACCGTGCCCGACGTCCTGCGCCAGGTACTCGCCCGGGCGGCGGCCCGCGGCGAGATCGGCCGGGGCGACATCCCGGCGACCGTCCTGGAACTGCCGGTCTTCCTGCTGCGCTACGACATGGTCGTCAACCGGCGCACGCCGAGCGGGGAAAGGCTCACCGAGATCGTCGACGACCTCTTCCTGCCCCTGGTCCAGCGCTACGCGTCGGCCTAGCCTTCCGGCCTGGATGATCTCTGCCGGTGGTCGCACGCGGCCGGGGAACGCATGATCGGCTGGCCGGCGTGCCAGTTGTGCCAGATCGCGACGGGCACGGAGCCGACCCCAAGATCCGCACCTGCCTGCTCGTTCGGAGCTGCTCCGCTCAGTTCGTGCGGAAGGGGGAATGTGAAACTCGTTAGCCAGGAAGGTCGGTCGAGGCGATGATCGCGGCGTGATCTCCACTCCCCCGGACGGCCGTGCCGGCATCGATATCGCACTGGTTCGGCGCCTGCTCGCCGAGCAGTTTCCACAATGGAGCGGTCTGCGGGTGCGTCCGGTGGAGGTCGACGGTTGGGACAACCGGACCTACCGTCTGGGCGACGACATGACGGTGCGGCTGCCCACCGCCGTCGGCTATGTCCCCGCGGTGGCCAAGGAGAATGACTGGCTGCCGCGGCTCGCGCCGCAGTTGCCGGTGGCTGTGCCGCCGATCCTCGCCCTCGGATTGCCCGGCGAGGGCTACCCCTTCCCGTGGTCCGTGCGCGGCTGGCTGCCCGGCGAGACAGCAGACCGGGGACGCATCGCCGACATGGCGCAGTTCGCGATCTCGGTGGCCGATTTCCTGCGTGCTCTCCAGCGCTGCGACACGGTCGGTGGCCCGGTCGCCGGGGAGCACAGCGCATATCGGGGGGCGACGCCGGCTCACTACGACCAGGAAACCCGCCGGTGTCTGGCCGCGTTGACCGGCCTGATCGACACGACCCGTGCCGCCGCCGTGTGGGACGCCGCCCTGACCGCGCCGTGGACCGGGCCGCCGGTGTGGTTCCACGGCGACATCGCCTCCGGCAACCTCCTGGTCGCTGACGGAAAACTGACGGCTGTCATCGACTTCGGCACCTCGGGCGTCGGGGACCCCGCCTGCGACCTGGTGATCGCCTGGACGATGTTCTCCGGCGCGAGCCGCGAAGCATTCCGGCAAGCGATCGGCCTCGACGACGGCACCTGGGCGCGAGCCCGAGGCTGGGCCCTGTGGAAGGCGCTGCTGGTTCTCGCCCGAAGCATCGACACCGAACCCGACCTGGCCGCCACCAACCAGCACCTGATCCGCGAAATCCTCACCGAGAAAAAGTGATGGTAACGATGGACACCAGCCTGGCGGCGCGGCCACTGCCGCACGGTCCGCTGAGCACCCTGGCCACACTCGCCTCCCGGACCGGTCACCCCAGCGCCGGCCTCGGCATCGGCCGTCGCGGGTCCGTCGAGACGGTCGAGCCGTGATCGAGGTACGCGACCTGGCCAAGCATTTCCCGGTGCACCGGCGCGAGCCGGGCCTGCGTGCCGCGCTGCGCTCCCTCGTGCGGCGTGAGTACCACACCGTCCGTGCGGTCGATCAGGTCAGCTTCACGATTCCGGAAGGGGAGGTGGTCGGCTTCCTCGGTCCCAACGGTGCCGGCAAGACGACCACCCGAGCTGATCGCCCTGCTGGACCTCGAACCCCTGCTCGGCAAGCAGGTTCGGGTCCTCAGCCTCGGCGAGCGGATGCGCTGCGAGCTCGCCGGCGCGCTGCTGCACCGGCCGGACGTGCTCTTCCTCGACGAGCCGGCGCTCGGCCTGGACGTCAACGGCCAAGCGGCGGTGCGCACCTTCCTGCGCGACTACAACGCCCAGCACGGCGCGACCATCCTGCTGACCAGCCACTACATGGCCGACGTGACCGCGCTGGCCCGCCGGGTGCTGGTCATCGACCACGGCACCCTGCGCTTCGACGGCGACCTCGCCGCGCTGGTCGAAACGCACTCGCCGCACCGGCTGGTCCGGGTCACCCTGCGCGAGGCCGCACCGGCGCACACCTGGGCGGGCTTCAGCGAAGTGTCCGCCGTGGACGGCGCGGTGGTCACGCTCCTGGTCCCGCGCGCCGAAACGGCCGCGATCGCGGCCCGGCTGCTGACCACCCTGCCGGTCGAGGACGTCGCGATCGAGGATCCGCCGATCGAGGACATCATCCGGGCGGTCTTCGCCGATGCGTGACCTGCTCACCGCCTACCCTCCGCTGGTGCGCAGCGCGGCACTGGTGGCCGTCACCTACCGGGGCCGGACCATCCTGGGCGTGATCACCGGCTTCTTCCCCCTGCTGACGATGGCGGTGTGGCTCACCGTGGTCGCCGAGGCCGGGCCACCGGCGGGCTGGACCACCGGCGACTTCCTCTCCTACTACGCGGCGGCGACGCTGCTGTGGAACCTCTCCGGCGACCACGTCGTGTGGCAGTGGGACGCGGACATGCGCAGCGGCGACCTGTCCGTGCGGCTGCTGCGCCCCGTGCACCCCTTCCACCAGTACGCCACCAGCGCCCTCGGGCATCGCCTGGTGTCCCTGACGATGCTGGCCCCGGCCCTGGCGATCGCCGCGCTGCTCGTACCGGGCCTGGACTACCCAGCCGATCCGGTCCGGCTCGCCGCCGTCGCCGGCGCGCTGATCCTGGCGTACGGGGTCAGCCTGCTCATGGCGTCGACATTCGCCCTCATCGGCTTCTGGAGCACCCAGACGACCAACACGTGGATGCTGTGGTGGGGCCTCGGCTCGTTCACCTCCGGCTGGGTCGCCCCGCTGGCACTGATGCCGGACTGGGTACGCACAGCAGCCGCCATCCTGCCGTTCCGCACCACGATGGGCTTCCCCGTCGAGTTGCTGATGGGCCGCCTCGACGTGCGCCAAACCCTGTACGGCTTCGCGGTCGGGCTCGGCTGGCTCGCGGTGTTCGCCCTGCTGTACCGGCTCACCTGGCGGCGCGGCGTCCGCCGCTACCAGGCGGTGGCCGGATGACCAGGTGGACCCGCCACGCCCGCATCCTGAGCATCTGCTGGCGGGCGGCCGTGGCCAGCGAGCTGGAGTACCGGCTGAACTTCGTCTCCAACGTCGCCCTCAGCATGTTCTGGATGCTGTGGGCGGTCGCCGGGGCATCGGTCTACTTCCGGTACACCGGCGCTGTGGCCGGCTGGACCAATGCCGAGGTCCTCGTCGTGATCGGCCTGTTCTTCACCCTCAACGGCCTACGCCAGATGGTGCTGCAGCCCAACCTGGAACGCATGACCGACTACGTGCGCCTCGGCACGCTCGACTTCCTGCTCATCAAGCCGTTCGACGCGCAACTCCTGGTCAGCCTGCGCCACCTGAACGTCAACACCCTGCTCGACCCGGTGCTCGGCCTGGCACTCACCACCACCGGGATCGTCCTCACCGGCCGGGGCACGTCCGTGACCGCCCTCGCGTCCTTCGCCTGGATGGTGACATGCGCCGTGTTGCTGATGTACGCCCTGACCGTCCTGATGATGGCACTCGCCGTGAAGCTGGTAGCCGCCGAAGAACTCGACCGAGTCAGCTTCGCCTTCGTCGAACTGTCCCGCTTCCCGGTCGACCTGTACCGCAACCCCGTACAGACCATCCTCACCGTCGTGCCGATCGCGTTCCTGACCACCTACCCCGCCGCCGCACTGCTCGGCCGCCTCAACCCCGCCATGCTGCTGGTCGCACCTGCCGCAGCAGGCTCCGCTGTCCTCCTCGCCACGCTCGCCTGGCGGCGCTCACTCCGCTCCTACGCCGGCGCGAGCGCCTGACCCAGGCGTGCCCTCGCCAACCCGAGACACGAACCGCGCCGCCACAAGATCCGGCCGCAGCGCCGAGCGGGCGGTGGGCCTGATCGCCTGATCGGGGTCGATAACCGTTCGGCGAATGGCGATTTACCACGATCAAGGTGCCCGCGAGGAACCCCGGCAGGACGGAGTGCCACACAGATCCTCACTGTGGTTCGCTGTTCCGCATCCCTTGGTATAGATCATCTAGGCGAGGCCTTGGATCAGGTAGAGCACGGCGAGCGCGGTGGCGAGCGTGCCCAGGAGCAGCCGCAGCGCGTTCTCGGGCAGGTGGGGCTGCAGCCGGGCGCCGAGGTGACCACCGATGAGCCCGCCCGCTCCGCAGAGCAGGCCGAGCGTCCAGTGCGGGGCGATGTCGCCGGTGGTGGTCAGGGCGAGGATGCCGTACGTGCCGGCGCCGACGATGGACGTGACGAAGGTGGCGGCCAGGGCCGCCGGCGCGATCCGGGTCATCGGGGTGCCGCGGCCGGCGAGGACGGGGCCGAGGATCGAGCCGCCGCCGATGCCGTAGATCCCGCCGACGGTGCCGGTGATGACGCTGAGGCCCAGGACGGCCCGCCGGGACAGCGGTGGCCGGTCGGGCGTGCCGGGGCGCAGGGCGCGGGCGCCGAGCCAGAGCCCGAGTGGGAGCAGGACCGCGGCGGCCACGAGGCGGAACACCCGAGGCCCCGGGATCGCGAAGACCCGGATGAGCGCGCCGAGGATCACGCCGGGCACGGTGCCCGCGATCAGCAGCCGCGCGAGCGAGCCGGTGAGCTGGCCGTTGCGGCGGTAGCGGGCCAGAGCACCGGGCCCGGAGACGACGTTGAACAGCAGGTTCGTGGGTGTGACCGCGGGGCTGGGCACGTGCAGCACGCTGAGCTGGACAGGGAGCAGAAACACCGCTCCGGACACGCCGACCGGCGCCGTGCTGACCGAGATCAGCAGACCGGCGACGAAGCCGGTGAGCCCGGTCTGCCAGGTCATCGGCCGGGGACCGGCGGCGGGCGGCACATGATCGACACGGTATCGAGAAGATGTTGCGTGATGTGTGAACGTCAGTTGCGGGGCCAGACCCGGACCGGCACCCGGGGGAACGCGGCGGTCAGGAAGCGCTCGGTGCGGCGGTCCCGCAGCAGGCAGTCCGGCCAGGCGTCGAGCACCTCGGACAGGGTCCGGTGGCCGAGGGCGAGGTGGAGCAGGGCACCGGGCGGGACGGCGGCGTGCGTACCCCGGTCGGCGGACGGGCCGACCGCGCCGCGCACCGCTGTCACCGTCGTCAGCTCACCCTCGGTGAAGCCCAACCGGGCCGCGCGGCCGTAGAGGTCGATCACCAGCGCGGGCTCAGGCCAGCGCAGATCCGCCGCGTGCCAGCGAGCCCGCAGCAGCGGCAGCAGCCGGGCGAGCAGGTCGACCGGGTCGCCGGTGCGCACGTACCAGGCCCCGGGCCGCTTCGGTACGCCCGGCGGGCCGAACCGGACCAGCGGATGGTCCGCGTCCAGGATGGGGCGGACCGCGACAAACGGCTGACCCGCCGTCGCCTCGTAGGAGCGGCCGACGTTACCGAGGTGGGCGTGCATCGCGGCGGCGGCCCCCGGCCATTCGGCCGGCCGCTCGCAGGCCGCCGCGAAGGTGATCAGCTCGCCGCCGGAGGAGAGCCGGGCGCCGTGGACCAGGTAGCCGCGCACCTCGTCTCCGCGCACCTCGTCTCCGCGCACCTCGTCTCCGCGCACCTCGTCTCCGCGCACCTCGTCTCCGCGCACCTCGTCGCCGCGCACGAGGACGGCGACCGCGCGGCGGGCGAGATCCGCCGGACGGCGCCCGGCGATCTCGTACCGCCACACCTCGGCGTCCCTCGGGCAGACCAGGGCGTCCCCGTCGGCGAGCCGCCGGTCGATGCCGGCGAGGGCATCCGCGTCGGCGACAGTGGCGGGGCGGACCGTCAGGCCGGCGGCGGCTTCCGGCTCAGTGACCGCCAGCGCGGCGGCGGGCACCACGGCGGCGCCGCCGTTGGCCAGGGCGTAGTCGTAGCCGAACCGCCGGTAGAAGGAGGGGATCCCCTCGATCATCTGGATCGGCACGCCGTCGGCCGCGCACCGCTGGTGCAGCGCGGCGAGCAGCCGGTCGGTGAGCCTGTTCCCGCGGTGCTCGGGCGCCGTGCCGACCAGCTCGACCTGGACGACGGGCAGCCGGACCCCGGCCAGGCTCCAGTCCTGGCGGAGCGCCACCAGGCTGGCCACCGGGCCGGCAACCGGGCGGACCACCGGGCCGGCAACCGAGCCGGCAACCGAGCCGACCACCGGGCCAGCAACCGGGCCGACCACAGGACCGGCAACCGGGCCGGCAACCGGGCGGCCGGTGGCGACCTCCTCGGCGACGAGGAAGTCGCCGGGCGCGACCGAGGGGTGCCCGGCCAGCAGGCCCTCGACCCAGGCGGCGATGCCAGGGTGCGGCTGCCCGCCGGTCACCGACTGGAGCTGGACCGATGCGTGCAGGCGAGCGAGCTCGACGGCGTCGGAGGCGCGGCCCGGCCGGATCACGTATCGGTCGTTTTCCCTGGTCATAACCCTATTCTCCTAGCGGCAGTTCCGGATCGTCGAGGTCAGGACCCGCTCAGTGCGGGCCCGCGGGTCGCCCGCCGGTCGCCTGCCCGGATCGGGAGTGCGGTGTGATGGCGAGCGCGGCGACGGCGGTCACGACGGCGACGATCGCGCCGGTGGTGAAGCCGCGTGTGAACCCCACGGTGCCGGCGCCGGCGATGCTGACGGCGGCGATGCTGGAGGCGACCGCCGCGCCGAGTGCGGCGCCGAATTCGTGGAACGTGCTGACGATGCCGGAGGCCAGGCCGGCTTCGTGCGCCGCCACCTGGCCGAGCGCGGTGGCGGAGGCCACCACGAACAGCGACCCGGTGCCGGCAGCCGCGAGTGTCAGGCCGGCCACCATGGGCGTGGCCCCGGTCCAGAGTGCCGGGACGGCGAGACCGGCGGCGGCGACGACCAGCCCGGCCACGGCGAGGGTCCGCGGTCCGGTGCGGCCGATGAGGCGGCCGGCCAGGTGGGCGCCGAGCATGGTGGACAACGCGACGGGCAGGAAGAGCAGGCCGGTGGCCAGCGCGCCGTAGCCGTAGTGTTCCTGCAGGGCGAAGGTGCCGAGGAAGAACATCATGATCATGAGTACGGTCGCGACGAGGATCAGCAGGGTGCCGGTCGCCACGGGCCGGCGGGTCAGCAGCCGCACGTTCATCAGCGGGCTGGCGGCGAGGCGCTGACGCGTCACGAAGGCGGCGTAGAGGGCCGCCGACGCCGCCAGCAGCGCGGCGGTGGTCAGCGTGCCCCAGCCGTGGTCTCCGGCCCTGATCAGCGCGTAGATCAGGGCCGCGGTCGCCGCGGTCACCAGGGCCGCGCCGGCAACGTCGAGGCGTGCCCGGGTGGCGGGTGCCGGCCGGGCCGGTAGCTGCGCGCGGAGCGTGAGGAGCAGCGCGAGCCCGATCGGGACGTTGATGTAGAAGATCCAGGCCCAGCCCGGGCCGGCGGTCAGCAGCCCGCCGAGCAGAACGCCGAGGGCGGCGCCGCTGCCGCCGAGGGCGGACCAGATGCCGAGCGCCCGGTTGCGCTCGTCGCCGTCGAAGATCGTGACGATGAGCGACAGCGCCGCCGGTGACAGCATGGCGGCGGCCATGCCCTGCGCGACCCGGCCGGTGAGCAGCATCGGCGCGGAGGTGGCCAGGCCCGCGGTCAGCGAGGCTGCCACGAACAGCAGCAGACCGGCGAGGATGAGCCTGCGGGCGCCGAACAGGTCGGCGGCGCGACCGCCGAGCAGCAGCAGGCCGCCGAAGGCGAGCGTGTAGCCGCTGACCACCCAGGTCAGGGTTTCCCGCGACAGGTCGAGCTCCGCGCCCAGCTGGGGCAGGGCGACCGCCACGACGGTGACGTCCAGGATGAGCATGAGTTGCGCGACGCCGACCAGCCCGAGAACGCGCCAGCGTCGTGGATCGGGGATGGGGCTCGAATCGGTCGCGGTCAGGGATTCGGACACAGGATCACCTCCGGGTTAAGTCGTACAGCCGTTGTTCAACTTAGGTCCGGGTACCATAACCCGTACAACCGCTGTTTGACTTAAGGAAGTTGCATGGCTCACTCCGCTGCCCGGCCGGCCCGCCGGGCGGACGCGCGCCTGAACGCCGAGAAGATCGTCCAAGCGGCCGTCAGCTGCCTCGGACGCAGCGCCGAGGCGAGCATGAACGACATCGCCCAGGAGGCGGGCGTCGGCAGGGTGACCCTGTACGCGCACTTCCCGTCCCGGGAGGCGCTGGTCGAAGCCACGATGATCCGGCTGCTGACCGAGGGGGACGAGGTGCTGGCGGCCGTCGATCTCACCGGCGATCCCCGCGACGGGCTGCGGGCGCTCATGGAGTCCGGCTGGCTGCTGATCGCCCAGGCGGCCTCGGTCCTGCAAGCGGCGCTGGCGGCCCTGCCCCCGGGGCGCGTGCAGGAGCTGCACGCCAAGCCGGAACAACGGATCCATGACCTGATCCGCCGAGGCCAGTCCCTGGGCGTCTTCCGGGCCGACATCCAGGCGGACCTGCTGGCCGGCGCCCTGCACCACCTCCTGCACGGCGCGGCAGCCGACGTCGCGGCCGGGCGGCTCGATCCGGCGGACGCGCCACACCTCGTCGCCGAGCTGGCCCTGGCCGTCTGCGCGGTTCCGCAATCCTAAAGTTCTAGAACTCTTGGCAATGTTGTGACACACTCTGCCAAGAGTTCTAGAACTTTGGAGGCACCTCGTGACCGTGCTCATGCGCGAACCCACCGCCGGCGGGCGCTTTGGGGAGTTCGGCGGCAGATACGTCCCCGAGTCCCTGATCCCCGCCTGCCTCGCCCTCACCGAAGCGTTCCGCGAGGCCTGGGTCGACCCGGGATTCCGGCAGGAGCTGGACGCCTACCGCCGCACCTACGCCGGGCGCCCCACCGCCCTCACCGCCGCCCGCAACCTCTCCGCCGAGCTGGGCATCACCCTGCTGCTCAAGCGCGAGGACCTGGCGCACACCGGCTCCCACAAGATCAACAATGTGCTCGGGCAGGCGCTGCTGGCCCGGCGGATGGGCAAGACCCGGCTGATCGCCGAGACCGGGGCCGGCCAGCACGGCGTCGCCACGGCCACCGCGGCGGCGCTGTTCGGGCTGCGGGCCACCGTGTACATGGGCGAGCGGGACATCGAGCGGCAGGCCCTCAACGTCTTCCGGATGCACCTGCTCGGCGCCGAGGTCATCCCGGTGACCAGCGGCAGCCGCACCCTCAAGGACGCCACCAACGAGGCCATGCGGGGCTGGGTGTCGGCCGTCGAGGACACCCACTTCTGCCTCGGGTCGGTCGCCGGGCCGCACCCGTACCCGTGGCTGGTCCGGGAATTTCAGCGGGTGATCGGCGACGAGGCCCGCGGGCAGGCCGCCAGCGAGCTGAGCAGCGGCGTCCCGGACGTCGTCGTCGCCTGCGTGGGCGGCGGATCCAACGCGGCCGGCACGTTCGCGGGCTTCGTCGACACGGATGCCCGCCTGGTCGGCGTCGAGGCGGCCGGCGGGGCGGCGGTGTCCGAGGGCGAGCCCGGCGTGCTGCACGGCTCGCGCTCGCTGGTGCTGCAGGACCGGCACGGCCAGATCGCCGAGGCGCACTCGATCGCGGCCGGCCTGGACTACCCCGGGGTCGGACCCGAGCACGCGCACCTGGGCGGCCTGGGCCGCGCGGCCTATGTGACCGTCACCGACGACGAGGTGCTGGTCGCGGTGCGCCGCCTCGCCGAGCGGGAGGGCATCATCTGCGCGCTCGAATCGGCGCACGCCGTGGCGTGGGTGCTGCGCGCGGCCGGCACTCCCGAGCTGCCGACCGGCTCGACGGTGCTGCTGACCCTCTCGGGCCGCGGCGACAAGGACATGTCCCAGCTGATGGAGGGCCTGCGTTGACCCCCCACGCACCCGGACTCGGCGACGCGCTGCGCGCGGCCGGGCGGCCGTTGCTCGTGCCCTACGTGACCGGCGGCATCACCGCCGACTGGACCGACCTGCTGCTCGCCTACCAGGAGGGCGGTGCGGACGCGATCGAGGTCGGCCTGCCGTTCTCCGACCCGATGCTCGACGGGCCCACCATCCAGGAGGCCTCCGACCGGGCCCTGGCCCGCGGCGCCACGGTGGACTCCATCCTCGCGGACATCGCGGGCACGCCGCTGCGGGTGCCGATCGTCGTCATGACGTACGCGAACATCATCCTGCGGGCCGGAATCGCCGCGCTCGCCGCCGCCGGGGTGTCCGGCCTGATCGTGCCGGACCTGCCGCTCGACGAGTCGGCCGGCCTCGAGGCCGAGGCGGCGGCCGCCGGCATCGACCTGGTGCTGCTCGCCGCGCCCTCGACCCCCGACGACCGGCTGCGGCTGATCGGTGCGCGCAGCCGCGGCTTCGTGTACGCGATCAGCGTCATGGGCACGACCGGCGAGCGCACCACCCTCGCCGCCTCGGCCGCGACCCTGGCCGCCCGGGTCAGGGCGGTCACCGACCTGCCGGTGGTGATCGGCTTCGGGGTGTCGACCCCGGCGCAGGCGGCCGAGGCGGGACGCGCCGGGGACGGGGCGGTGATCGCGTCGGCGCTGATGCGTAGGGTTCTCGACGGAGCCACGGCCGGTGCGCTGGGCGCCGACGTCGCGGCCTACCGCGCCGCACTCGACCTGGGGGTGTCTCCTGGAACGCCGCACGCCGAAATATCAGGTCATCGCGGCTGACCTGACCACGAAGATCCGCGGCGGCGAACTGCCGCCGGGATCGGCGCTGCCGCCGCAGAAGGAGCTCAGCGCCGCGTACGGGGTGACGCTCGTGACGCTGCGGCAGGCGCTGCGGCAGCTCGAGGACGACGGCCTGCTCTCCCAGCAGCCCGGCCGGGGCACCTTCGTCGCGTCGCCGAAGGCCACCTACCGGCTGGACTCGCTGCGCGGGCTGGCCGAGGATCTGCGCGCCCAGGGCCACACGGTCAGCACGGAGATCCTCGACCAGGCCATGCACCGCGCACCGGCCTGGGTGGCGGCGCACCTGGGCACCGGCCGCGCCCTGCGCCTGGAACGGTTGCGGCTGCTGGCCGGCCGGCCCGCGGTGCACCAGCTCTCCTGGGTGGGCTCCCCGGCCGGCGCCGAGCTGCGCGCGGCGGACCTCAGCGACACCTCCCTGTACGCGGCCATCGCCGGGCACGGGATCGTGGTGCACCGCGCCTCGGAGGTGCTGCGCCCGGAGGTGCTGACCGCGCCGGTGGCGGACCTGCTGCGCTCACCCGCGGGGACGCCGGTGTTCGTCTCCGACCGGGTCACCTACGGCCTCGACGACCAGGCGATCGTGGTCGACCGGGCGACGATCCTGGGCACGGCGATGGAGGTCCGCACGGAACGAGCGGTCACCGGCCTGTCGGTGCAGTGGTCCTCGTCGTCCTAGCGGGACGACTTTCGAAACTCGTGTCGCGTAATTGCGGGATCCCTGCTAGGTTATTTACGCTACGCAAGTAGCGGATATCCGGGAGGGGATCCATGGAGGCACCTCGCGGCCGGCCCCGCGACAGCGACGCGGGCCGGCGCATTCTCCAGGCCGCGCGGCACGCGCTGCTGTCGTCGGGGTATGCCGGGCTGTCGATCGACGAGGTGGCACAGCAGGCCGGCGTGGCCAAGACCACGCTCTACCGTCGCTGGCCCACCAAGGACCACCTCGCCATCGCCGTCTACGCGGACATGCTCGATCACGACGTGCCGGTCACCGACACCGGCGATGTCCGCGCCGACCTGGTCGCCTACCTGAGCCAGATCGCCGCCACGCTGGAGAGCGTGCGCCGCGCCGGCCGTCCGTCCGGCGACGCCGATCCGTCCGCCGGCATCGTCGCCGAGCTGGTGGCGGCCGCGGCCCGGCACGCCGACGTCGGCGCGGCCATGCGCGGCCTCTACACGCGCCGGATCAGGCTCGCCGTCGAGCTCGTCGAGCACGCCACGCACCGTGGCGAGCTGCGGGCCGGCACCGACCCGGTCCTGCTCCTCGACCAGCTCGCCGGCGCCCTCTACTACCGCGTGCTCATCACCGGTTCGCCGGTCGACGGCACCTACCTCCAACGCCTCGTCGGCGCCGCACTCGACGGCGCACTGTCCACGAAGGAGCACCCATGACCCTGCCTCAGCTCCCGGTCGAAACGCCACCGCCGACGCGGAAGAGGCCCAGGCGGCGACGTCTGCTCGGGGCCGCGGCGCTCGTGCTGACCGCACTCGCCGGCTACGCCGTCTGGAGCAACACCGTTCCGTACGTGCTGCGCTCCGCCATCACGATCGACGCCACCCCGGAGCAGGTGTGGTCGGTGCTGACCGACCTGCCCGCGTACGAGGAATGGAATCCCTTCATCGTCTCCTCCAGCGGCACCGTCGCGGTCGGCGCGACCCTGACCAACACCATGCGCGACGCCACCGGGGAGATGACGTTCACGCCCACCCTGCTCGCCGTGACACCCGGCCGCGAGCTGCGCTGGCTGGGCAAGCTCGGTCCCGGGGGCGTGTTCGACGGCGAGCACGCCTTCCTGATCGAGCCCGTCGACGGCGGCCGGGTCCGGCTCAGCCAGACCGAGACGTTCTCCGGGGTGGCGGTGCCGTTCTTCCGTGGCCGGCTGCACGACCAGACACTGCCGCAGTTCCGGGCCATGAACGACGCGCTGGCCCGGCGTGTCACCAGCCTCAGCACACCCTGACTGCGCGCGAGTGGGCTCAGGCGTCGTCGGACGGCAGGATCCGGCGGCCGAACTCGACGGTGTCCAGGTCGCCGTGGAACTGGTCGGTGTCGACGTCGGTCTGGGTCGCACTGATCCGCTTGCCGCCGATCACCACGGCGCCGCTGGGCAGGATGTTCGCCAACTGGCCGGTCTGCCGCGCGGGCGGCAGCACCTGCTTGCCCGTCACCGGGTCGTGCACCCGGATCTGGAACAGCACCGGCGACAGGCGGATGCAGGTCACCCGGTACCACCGGCCGACCGCGAGGGTGAAGTCCGCGGCACCGGCCGGCAGCAACACGAAGTTCGTGCCGTCCGACCAGCGGCACGACGGCCGCCCCGAGTCGACCTGCAGCTTCCACTGGCTGACGCCGGCGCCCGCCGCACCGAACTGGAACACGTTCATGCCGGCGTCCGCCGGCGGCGGCTCGGTGAGCCGGATGTCGGCACCGAACACGAACCGGCCTTCCCCGTTGTCTCCCGGTACGAGCGTGACGGTGCTCGCCGGCCGGATGATCGCCTGCGGGCAGGGCGCGGTCGGACAACTGCCGGCGGGAAACCGCAGGATGCGATTGCCGTCGGGCTCGGCCACGGAGGTCACGGCGCCGCCGCTCCCGGTGAGGATGTTCCCGTGCAGCCCGTTGCCGCTGCTGTCGGCGACGCGCGCCGGGTCGGCGAACTCGCCGAGGTATCGCAGCTCCAGGTCGCCCGGAGGTGGCACGGCCGCCGCGGGTGCCGCGGCGGCAAGGACAACGGCACACACAGCGCCGATCATGGAACGCACATACTTCATGTGCGGAAGCACAGCCGATCCGCCGGGCGTGAACAAGGCAAATCTGTGCGACTGCCCCACAATCCCCCGAAATGGTTAAACCAGCCGGCCTACCGGGCGCACCCGTTCGCCCTGGACGCCGATCAGGGTGAGCACCTCGGCGGGCTGCTCGCCGGCGCTGCCGATCCAGTGCGGCACCCGGGTGTCGAACTCGGCTGCCTCGCCGGGACCCAGGCGCAGCGTCCGGCCGCGCAGCACGAACGTGACGTGGCCGTTCAGGACCGAGAACCACTCGTAGCCCTCGTGGCTGCGCGGGCTCGGCGCGCCCCACCGGGACGCCGGCGGGTAGATCACCTTGAACCCCTGGATGCCACCCGCCCGCCTGGCCAGCGGGATGAACGTCATCCCGCGGTGCGACACCGGCCGCAGGTGGATGCGCGGATCGCCGGTGCTCCGGGAGCCGACGAGGTCGTCCAGGGGCACGCCGTGCGCCCGGGCCAACGGCAGCAGCTGCTCCAGCGTGGGGCGCCGCTTGCCGTTCTCCAGCCGGGACAGGGTGCTCGTCGACAGGCCGGTCTCCTGGGCCAGGTCGACGAGGCTGCTCCCGCGGGCCCGCCGCAGCGCCCGCAGCCGGGATCCGACGCCGGTCAGCACATCCTGGTCGATCTCGTCCATGACCCGACTTTGCCAGTCGGCAAACTTCTTGGCCAGTCCGGCGGCCGCCCCCCGATGATCAGGCCATGGACCCGCAACCCTGGACCCGAGACCTCCGCCGCCGGCTCGACGAGCTGCTCGACCAGCATCGCCAGGCACTGCACGACTGCCTCGCCGGACTGACCGAGCAGGAAGCGAGAGCCTCGCTCGTCCCGTCCCGCACGACGCTGCTCGGACTCGTCAAACACGCCACCTACGTCGAGAAGTTCTACTTCGACCACGTCATCACCGGCCGCTCGCTCAAGGAACTGGGCGTCGCCAGTACCCCCGCCCGCTCCTTCGTGCTCACCACGAGCGACACCATCGAGTCCGTCCGGGCGGCCCATCGGGCCGCCTGTCAGGAATCGCGGCACACCGCCGGCACGCTCGACCTCGACCAGGTGGTCGCCGGCCGGAAGGTGC
The DNA here is from genome assembly GCF_003947245.1 of Actinoplanes sp. ATCC 53533. Taxonomy (NCBI): domain Bacteria; kingdom Bacillati; phylum Actinomycetota; class Actinomycetes; order Micromonosporales; family Micromonosporaceae; genus Actinoplanes; species Actinoplanes sp. ATCC 53533. Next base: position 96,072 of record NZ_QHHV01000003.1, read on the forward strand.
GGTCGGTCTGGGCGATCTACCTCCAGATGCTGCGCGAGCTGGCGCAGCACTGCGGCCACGCCGACATCCTGCGCGAGCAGATCCGCGCCGCCCGGCGCTGACGGTCAGCCGAGACGCTCACGGGTGTCCAGGTCCCAGAAGTGCAGGCCGTTGCCCTGGTCCCCGGAGGCCACGATCGTGCGCCCGCCGACCTCGGCGGTGGCCAGGCACTTCACGGCGGCGCGATGCCCGGTGTACTCGGATTGTTCGACGTTCGGCTGGAACGGATCGACGACGATCCCTTCCTCGGCCACGACCAGCAGGACGGTGCCGCCGGCGGAGCGGGAGACGATGGCGTGGTGGGTCCATCCCCCCTTCTGCCGGTGCCGTCGCAGAACCGTGCGGGTGGCCACGTCGACCACCTCGACGTCGGCTGCCTCCTCCGGGTGATAGTCGCCGCCGTCGCCGGCGTCGATCCCCCGGATGACCACGAGCCGGCCGTCGACGGTCGCGAGCGTGCCCAGATTCGCCGATTCCTCCGGCACCGTCACCGGCTCACCCGACTGCTCGCCGGCGATCACGTCCCACAGGGCCAGCACCGCCCCCTCATCGGTGACACCGTACGAGATCGTCAAGGCGACCGGACGCCCGTCCAGCACGCCCAGGTCGACGTGGCCCACCGCCGCTCCGGCACGCAGCTCGGCGTGAGCTTCACCCGTCGCGGCGTCCCAGGTGCGCAGAACTCCGCCCGGGCCGCCGACCCCCACCACCGCGCGACCGTCCACCTCGGCCGTGGCGATCCCGCCGATCCTGCCACCCAGGCTGGTCAGCGGCTCGCCGCGGAGGACCCCGGCGTGCGATCGCCAGCGCAACACGACACCGCTCTCGTCACCGGTGACGAGGATGTCGCGATCGGGGCCGCTGAAGGTGACGTGCGTGACGGCCGCGGCATGCTCGGTGAGCGCCGGGCCGAGTGCCCGCCCGGTGGCCGCGTCCCACAGGCGTACGGTCCGGTCGTCGCTGCCCGAGGCGAAGACCGGCCTGCCCTCCCACCGGCCGGCGGCAACGGTGCCGACGGCGGCGGTGTGTCCACTTCGGCCGGCCGAGGCACGCAGCCTCCACATGCGTGGCGGACCGCTCGACGCGTGGGACAGCACGACCGGTTCGCCGTTCCACTCGGTCACCCGTACGGCCCGGATGGTGTCGCCGTGCCCGCTCCACGGCCCGCCGGCGGAGGCGCCGGTGACGGCATCCCAGACTCGCACCGTGTTGTCCCAGCTGCCCGATACCACCACCGGACGGCCGTCCGCGGTCCCGACGGCCACCGCCGTCACGATGTCGGAGTGGCCGGCCAGGGGCGGCACGACGGCCGTGCCGGTGGCCGGATCGAACACGTGCACGAGCCGGTCCTTGCCACCGACGGCGAGCACCGGGCGGTCGCCGACCCGGCCAGCGGCCATCGCCAGGATGGACTTGCCGACGCCGGGATACGGCCGTCCCAGTGATTCCCCGGTGGCGGCGTCCCACGAGTGCACCGTGCGGCCGATCACCACGGCTACCGCGGTACGCCCGTCGATCTCGGTGCACGCCACGGCCTCCGGCCGCAGGTCATCGATGAACTGCTCCAGCGAGACCTCGCAGACCAGCGCGTCAGCGGCGGGATCCCAGACGCTGAGGGTGGCTTCCGTTCCCCGGGCGCCGGCGACGAGGGCGACCACGGCCCGGCCGTCCAGCTCGCCGGCCGCGGAGTGGGTGACCCCGCCGGAGGAGCGGTTCAGCCGAGCCACCGGGACACCGGCTGCGACGTCCCACAAGCGCATCGGCCGCCCGCCCAGAATGACGACGGCACGCCCCGCGGCGTCCAGGGTGCCGATGAAGCCGTTGTCCACCGGTCCGCCGTAGTACGGGCTGGTGAACTCCTGGCCGGTCCGCACATCGACGAGGCGCAGGGATCCGCCGGCCCCGCCCAGGGCGATCGTGGGACGTCCGTCGACCGTACCCGGCGCGAGCCGGCACACCGCGCCGTCGGCCAGCGTCGTGCGGCGCCTGCCCTCCGCCGACCACACCAGCAGTTCGGACGGTCCGGCACCCGCGCCGGCGGTGACGACGAAGAACCCGTCGTCGAGGCTTCCCAGCGCTATCAGCGCGCAGTCGCCGTCGAATCCGGCGAAGAAGTCCGGGAGCACCTGGTGCCCGGCGACCGGATCCCACAGCGTCAGCGGCGGTCCGGACTTCCCGGATCGGGCGACGAGCAGCAGCGGCCGCCCGTTCACCATCGCGAAGGCGAGCTCCCGGACATCGTCGGCGGGCGGGGCCGTCGGCAACTCGACGCCGGCGGTCACATCCCACAGCGAGACCTTGGTGTCGGCGTGCGAGTCGAGGAAGGCGACGAGCAACCGGCCGTCGTGTTCGACAGCCGCCAGCCGCCAGACGCTCATGGAGAAGTCGCACCTGAGCGGGTGCCCGACGGCTTCGCCGGTCAGCACGTCGTGCAGCCGCAACGAGTCGGCTGCCGCCTCCGCCACCAGGAGCAGGCGGCCCTGGTACGTGACGAAGTGCCGGCCGAACACGCGCTCGTGCCTGCCGATCAGCTCACCCGTCGCCACATCCCAGATCGCCAGGCCGGACCCCGTCGTGATCACCACCGGCCGCCCGTCGACCACGGCGAGCGCCAGCGACCTGGTCTGCCGCTCCTGAAGGATCGGCACGCCGACCGGCGAGCCCGTGACCGCGTCGCGCACGACGACGGTGTCGCGATGCGGGCCCAACGTCGCCAGGAGACGGCCGGCGCCGAGCGCCAGGACCTCATGCCGCTCGTAACGCAGCAGCGCGCGATCCGGCAGCACCGCGCCGGTGGCCACATCGACGGCCCGGACGAGACCGGAGTCGCCGCCGCTCGAGGCCGGCAGTGCCAGCACCGCGCGCCCCCGCACCGTCACCAACGCCGCGCCCGGGGTGTGGTCGATCCCGCCCCGCGAGACCAGATGGGGTGCGGCCTCGGGGTCCTCGACCCACCCGGACTCCGGCGCGGACGGCTGCGGCGAATTCATGCGGGGCAGCATACGATCAACGGCCGCTCGGGCTGGGGATCGCTTCTTCCGTGCCGTTCAGCGGCACCGACGCGAGCGTGTTGCCGGCCCGATCGGCGATGGTGACGCTCTTGGTGCCGGCGCCGTCGTTGAGCCTCACTCCCGGCACGACGAAGGTTCCGTTGACGACGCGGGCGGTGACGGGTCCGCGGCCGGTGCCTCCGATCGCCACGCTGGCGACGCGGTCGTCGGTGATGAGTCCGGTGACGGCGAGCGTGTCGCTGCTCGTGGCGGAGAAGTCGTAGAAGACGCTGGTGGTGAACAGGAACGGGTTCGGCTCTGCTTCGGTGTCGCGTCGACGGTCGTCGGGAAGGCCCTCATTGACGACCAGGTCCGCGCTGCCGGGAAGCCCGTTCGCCGTCCTGATGAGGCAGGTTGCCAGCATGCCGTGGTAGCGGGCCAGATGAACGGTCTCGTTGGCGTTCAACGTCACGGAGGTGGTCGGCGCCCAGTTGTGCGCATCGATCAGAGGTGCGACGGTCTTGTCCTGTGCACATGTGGAGAAGCCCACGGCGGCCGCGGAGTCGCTGTCCGGAGCCGGCTGGGGGCGGTCCACCCGCGGCGTGACCTGAGCGGGAAGCCCCGCGGCCGGCACGGAGATCGACTCGGCAGTGCGCAGAGGCGAACCGCCGAGATTCAGTGTGAGACCGCTCGGTGCCGCCGTCACTGAATTCGGCAGCACGAAAGCCCCGTCGCGCACCAGGGCGGGCTCCCCTTGCTCGGTCATGCTCCACCGCAGCAGCGGGTCTGCGACGTCGACCGAGTTGACGTCCTGGGCGACGACCCCGGCGACAGTTCCGAATCGCGAGACATAGGTGATGGTCGCGGCCGCGTCGGAGGCCGGTGCGGCCGCGGACACGGACACGGTCGCCGGTGTGAGCTCACAGAAGCGGATGCCGGTGGTCGCCCGAAAGGCGATCACGGTGACCCCTCGCGCCGACGCGGTGAACATCGGCTGCCACCCGCTCGCCTCGCCAGCCGCAGCAGGGGCTGCCTCGCATCGCTGGACGTCGGCGGGCGCCGCGGCGACCCGCAACCTGTACATCTCCTCGGGCACGGGCGGCGGCAGCTGCCTGATCGCATCTTCGCTGTCAGCTCCCACGACCGCCGTCTCGGGTCGCAGGGATGCCAACGCCGCGGCGCCCAAGCCCATCACCGCGAGGACCGCTGTGATGGCTCCGGTCGATGCCATGACCGAGCGACCCCGGCGGACCGCGACAGTGCGCTCAGAGATCCCTTCGCCCAGACGCTGACGAGCGGCGGCACGCACCGCGGGAGGTAGCGGTCGCGGCGCGGGCAGCTTCTCGAAATCCACCATGTCAGTCCTCCGTAACGATGTCGTGCAGGCGAACACGAGCGCGGCTGAGTCGTGCCCGCACACTGTGCACGCTGATCCCGAGGATCTGGGCAGCGTCCTCGACGGCTGTATCGCCGAGCAGGCACAGACGCACCGCCTCACGCTGAGCCCGCGGCAGCCGGTCAACCGCGAGCAGTACGCGACGGAGCCGCTCCGCCGCGGCGTCGCGTTCCGCCACCTGCTCGGCGTGATCTGGGGTGTCGCGGGAAACCAGTCGCGGCAGAGCCCGACGCAAACGAACGAACCCGCGACGTTCACCGCGGCGGATATTGGTCGTGACCACATAGAGCCAGGGCAACGCGCTGCCCGACACCAGGCGCATGTCCCGCCGCCGGCGCCAAGCGGTCAGGAACACCGCCGACAGCAGGTCATCGGCCTCCACCCACGAGCCCGTCAGCCGGTACGCGAAATTCCAGACGCGCTCCGCGTGCTGCTCGTACAGCGTGGTAAAGGCGTCCCGGTCCCCGGCCAGAAGCAGGTCGTACACGGCCGACTCGTCGCTGCGCCCCGGCACTCCGATGTCGACATCGGGTTGCGGCAGCGCCACCAGTTCGGCCTCTCCAAGCTTGAACGTCACACCCGCTTATGGCCGCACACCGAATCCCGGCATCGAATCCGCGGGTGATCCGAGTCACACATTCCGGCGACTGCGCAGGTAGCCGGGTCGTAGCCGGGACCGGGCAGGACGTCGATCATGAGCTCCGGGACGGGTTCCCCGCGGCGTCGATCCCCAGTTTGTCGTAGAGCTCCGCGCCGTACAGGCTCGCCGGGACACCCGCCGCCAAGACCTCCGCCTCGGCGGGGTGGGCGGCCCGGTCACCGAACTCGGGTGCCCCACCGACATGATCCAGGTGCGCGTGGGTGCGGTGACGTCCGCGCCGGCGGGTTCGTCCAGCGGGTAACCGCCGGTCCGGCGGGAACGCACCACCGAAGTGTTCAGGGCGCGGGTGGCGGGCTCTGCTTCGCTCTGGCGAGGAGTTCCTTCTCGAGGACGCGGAGGTCCGCGGCCGCTGCGAAGTTCTGCTCGTCGACGGCGGATTCTTTGGCTTGCCGGATCTCGGCGATCTGCTGGTCGATGGGGAGATCGGGCGATGGCAGCCGCGGTGGTCGCCGGTCGGACTGTTGCGCCGCGGCGGGCCGGTCCGGGCCCGGTGCGGATGTCCCGTTCAGGTCGTCGAGGTCGTCGAGGTCGTCGAGTCGGCCGGTCTCCAGGTGACTGATGTCGCCGCCGGTTTCGAGGGCGGCGGTGAGCAACAGGGTCAGCGAGGTGCCGTAGAGCGGGACGTCGGCGGGCTCCCCGCGCAGCACCAGGGCCGGCTCCTCGTTGGTGACTTGTTCGAGGTGGCAGGCGAGCCAGTGCAGGGACTGGGTGGTGTAGTCGATGGCCGCGCCGATCGTGCGGCCGTCGGCCAGGTCGATGACCGTGACGATGCTCCGGCGGCCGTGGCCGCGGCGCACGTGGCCGTGCTCCTCGACGGGCCGGATCCGCCAGGCGCCGTCGAACAGGGACGCCGATCCGATGCTGCGATAGAGCGCGGCGAGGTCGGCGGAGGCGAAGAGCAGCTGATCGTCCTGGGGCGGGGTGGCGTGGTGGTCGCGGACGATCCGGTCGATGGCGTCGTCGATCTGCGGCTGCGCGGGGGTCAGGTGCCACCCGGCGACCGGCCGCAGCGCGCCGTCACGGTCCTGGGCGACGGCGACCAGACCGGCGTGCAGGGCAACCGTGCGGTTGTCCCCCTCGGCGCGGTCGTTCACGTTGACGATCACTCGGGAGAGCGTGGCCGGGACCGTGTCGCTGCGCACTCCCGGTCCGCTGTAGCCCAGCCGGCCGGAGGCCAGCTCACGAGGTTCGCCGATCGGTAGGTCCAGCAACGGGTTCGGCCGGTCGACGACGCCGTCGGCCTTGAGGTACGGGTAGAGCCGCGCCGCCCAGCCGGTGATCACCTCGCCGCCGTAGGCATCCGCCGGATTGTAGATGCGCTGCCAGAACGCCGTGTCCACGTCGCCCGCCGCCGCCCGCACGAACTGGTCGGCGATCGGCACCAGCGACCGGCGCCAGCGGTCCAGCCCGAACGCGGCCAGCGCGTCCACCCGCTCACGGATCTTCCGCCAGTCGGCGACGGTGCCCGTCACCGTGATCGAGGGAATGCCGCAGACGCACGTCAGCCAGAGCGAGAAGTACGGCGAGTACGCGTCCAGCAGCACGATCTGCCCCGCGACGCGCTCGACGTCGGTGCTGGTCGAGAAGTCGCACGCGAACAGCTCGGCCTGGCTGACCTCGTCGGCGAGTTGCCGGCTGAACGACCGCACCAGCCCGCGCCAGGACTCGGCGTCCGTGGGCATCGGGCCGAAGTGGACCACCTCAAGCCGCTTGCGGCCCGGGTGCGACACCAGTTCCGGCCGCAACTGCTCGGCGTGCAGGCGTACGTGTTGGGCCACGCCCTGGGCGATCGTCAGCCACACCGCGTCCGGCGACAGCACCAGCGGACGATGCTCGGCGAACGCCCGCCCCACCGCGCTCAGCAACGGGTGCACCCCATCGGGCGCGACCACCTGCCGCGCCGGGTCGCCACCGACCGCCAGCGCGCCCGCGAACAGCTTGCCGAGAGCCTGGGTCGGCACCGCCTCAACCGCGGGGACGACATCATCGACCGGGAATCTCACCACAGGCCAGACGGTAGCCCTCCCCCGCGAATCGCAGGCACCCGACGGTCCGGCATCCGGGCACCGCGTCCAGCTGATGAGCCCCGGTCCCGCATACCGGGCGTCACCAGGGATCCGGTGGCCTGCCGCTGAGGGTGGGTGCGGCGCGGCCTCCCTCCGGCCGCGATTCGCTCCTACCGTCGACGGCATGACAGATGAGCAGCAGGCAGCCGGCACGGTCGGCCACCCGTACGTGGGCATGTGGGTCACCGGCGACGGCCGCATCCGGCATGAGCTGCTGGCGGACGGGCGCTACGTCGAGGCGCGTGGCGACCGCGAGCGCGCGTACACCGGTCGCTATGCCGTCAGCGGTGACCATATCGACTACCTGGATGACACCGGCTTCACCGCCGACGGGGACTTCGTCGACGACGTCCTGCATCATGCCGGGATGGTCCTTCGCCGCGCCGCGGCGCGGCGATAATCGGTCATGGCCGGGAGCGACGTGATGCTGGGTGACTTCCTGAGGGCGCGGCGGGCCGCGGTGCTGCCGCAGCAGGTCGGGCTGCCCGTGTCGGCCGGGCGGCGCGTCGCGGGGCTGCGGCGCGAGGAGGTCGCCGCGCTGGCCGGGATGAGCGTGGACTACTACATCCGGCTCGAGCAGGGCCGGGAGCGGCATCCGTCCCCGCAGGTGCTCGACGCCCTCGCCCGGGTGCTGCGGATGAGCGGCGACCAGCGGCTGCACGCGTACCGGATGGCGGGTCTGCTGCCTGTTTCCCCGCTGCCCGGCTCGGCGGAGATCGCCGACCCCGCGCTGATCGCCCTGCTCGCCGCCTGGCCGGGGAATCCGGCGATCGTCTTCGGCCGGGCCTACGACATCCTGGCCCGCAATCCGCTCGCCGAGGCGTTGTTCGCGCACGTCGAAAGCCGCGAGAACTTCATCGCTTCGGTCTTCCTCGAGCCGCCGGCCCGGACCTTCTACCGGGACTGGGCGGCGGTGGCGCGCAGCAGCGTCGGGGCGCTCAAGCTGGCCGCCGGCGCGGCCCCCGGCGATCCGCGCATCCGCGCCGTGGTCGGCACCCTGCTGGAGCACAGCGAGGAGTTCCGGCGGCTCTGGGCGAGCAGCGATGTCACCGGCAAGACGCTGGAGAGCAAACGCCTCGTGCACGGTGAGGTCGGCGAGCTCGACCTGATGATGCACACGTTCGACGTCCGGTCGGCGCCCGGGCAGCAGCTCGTCGTCTATCACGCGCCGCCGGGCAGCCCGTCGGCCGACGCCCTGGCGCTGCTGGGGTCGCTGGCCGCCACCCGGGCCGGTCCCGACTAGTCCCGACTACGTGCGGCGGGCCACCAGGTAGGCCTGTGGCACCTGCTCGACCAGGCCCGGATGCTCGGCGGGCTCGCGGACCGTCCGCAGCACCGGTTCCAGGCCGGCCGCCGCGAGCAGTGCGGCGACGGCCTCGGGCCGGCGGCGGTGGAAGGTGATGTCCTCGCGGACCCTGGTCTCGTCGCCGACCTGGAACGCCATGATCACCGGGGCGCCCGGGGCGAGCACGCGGTGGAACCCGGCGAACACCGCGGGCAGCGCCTCGTCCGGCACGTTGATCACGGAATACCAGGCCACCAGCCCGGCCAGGGACGCGTCGGGCAGCCTCAGGTCCGTCATGGAGCCGACCTCGTAGCGGACCTGGGGGTGATCGCGGCGCGCGACGGCCACCATCTCCGGGGAGAGGTCGATGCCGCTGATGTCGAGGCCCAGGCCGTGCAGGTAGGCGGTGGTGACGCCGGGGCCGGAGCCGACCTCGACGACCGGGCCCGGCGCGGCCCGGACCAGCTCGGCGAAGCCGCCCAGCAGCGCCCGGTCCCAGATCTTGGCGGCCAGCTCGCCGCGGAACAGCTCCGCGTAGTCCTCGGCGAAGGCGCCCCAGCCGCTGCGGGTCTCGGTGAGGAAGGCCGGCTCGCGCAGGCGCTCCCGGACCGCGTCGAGGTGGCGCTGCTCGACACCGGCGCCGCGCAGGTAGGACTCGACCCCGCCGTAGACCCGCTCGGCGTGCGCGAGCGTCATCAGCATGGCGACGGCCGGGGAGTCCTCGGTGAGCGCGTAGTCCTCGGCCACCGCCTCCGGGCCGACCCCGGCGACCGTCAGCGCGAGGGCGACCAGGACGCCCGTGCGGTCGCGGCCGCCGCGGCAGTGCACGACCACACCACCCGGCGGGGCCTCGGCGACCGCCCGGAACGCGGCCGCCACGCGCTCCTTGTTGTGGTCGAGCAGCGGCCCGTACGAGTCGTCCGGGTGCTCGTAGTCGATCTCGTCCGGGAGCATCGGGACGTGCGCGTAGATCGGGTCGGCGGCGAACGGGCTCGGCAGCTCTGCCAGCTCGCGGGGCCGGCGCAGATCCACGACCCGCGACACCCCGGACGCCCGGACGGCCGCGACCGCCGCCGGTGTCAGCGCGGCGTGGTTGTCGGAGCGCAGCAGCGCGCCGCCGCGGATCCGGCCGCCGTCCTGAGTGGGCAGCCCGCCCAGGTCGCGGGCGTTGCGGCAGGCGGGCCAGTCGAGGATCACCGGGCAGGCTCCGTTTCGGTAGCGACGGGTCGCCTCGGCCGGGGACAACCCCGGGCGAGGCGGTCGAGAAGCTCACCCAACAGGTCGCCTCGGCCGAGGTCAACCCCGGGTGAGACGCGTCGAGAAGCTCACCCGGCAGGCTGCCTCGGCCAGGGTCAGCCCTGCGCGAGGCAGTAGAGAAGCTCACCCGGCAGGCTGCCTCGGCCAGGGTCAACCCCGTGCCAGACGGTCCAGAAGCTCACCCAGCAGGCCCGCCTCGCCCGGGGTCAACCCCGCCGGATCGGCCGCCAGCGCGGCCCGCAGCGTGACGGCCGCGCCGGCCCGCGTGACGCCGGCGGGCGCGGCCTCGGCTGTGGTCAGGACCGCGTCGAGCGCGGCCTCGCGGGCCCGCACGGACAGCCCGAGGTCGCGCTCGGCGGCGGGCCGGCCGATCAGGCTCAGCGTCACCCCGACGTTCGCCGCGAGGATCTGGGCGGCGGCGTCCGCCACCGGCGCGCGCAGCAGCCCGCGCCCCGCCGCCGCGTCGAGCAGCCGGCTGAGCGCCGCCGTGGCGGGCCCGGTCACCGCGCACGGCACACCGGTGCGGATCCGGCCGTGCAGCAGCACGTAGAACGACGGGTTGTCGAGGCCGTATCGCACGTGGGCGTCCCAGCCGGCGCGCAGGTCGGCGACGGGGTCGCCGGAGTCGGCCGCGCCGGCGACGTATTGGGCGAAGCCGTAGTTGACCACCGCGTCGACGAGCCCCTGCTTGCTGCCGAAGTGGTGGTAGAGCGTGGGGGCGCTGACGCCGGCCCGCTCGCAGACGGCCCGGGTGGACACGTCACGGCCGCCGGACCCGTCGAGCAGCTCGGCCGCCGCGAGCAGCAGCCGGTCACGGGTGGTCGCCTCGTCTTTCACGTCGCTATAGTACCGGCTATAGCGTCGATACAGAAGGACGGTTGGCATGGACGTACCAGAGATCATCGAGCGATACCTGCGGCTCGGGACCGGTCCGGAACACGCGGCGACGGCAGCCTGCTTCACACCGGACGCCACCGTGGCGGACGACGGCCGGACCCATCACGGCCGGGCCGAGATCCAGGCGTGGCGGGAGGGCCTGGCCGGCCGGTTCACCTACACGGTGCGGGCGCTCGGGGCCGACGGCGACGGCACCGGCGGCTATCGGGTGCGCACCCTGGTGGAGGGCGACTTCCCGGGCGGGCGGGTCGAGCTGACCTACGGATTCCGCCTGCGCGACGGGCTCATCAGCGAGCTGGTGATCGCTTGATCAGCCGGTCCGGCCGACCGGGCGGCGCGTCCTCGTGGTCGGCGGCACGGTGCTCAACCAGTCCCCGGAACTGTGCAACTGCGTGACCGGCCGCCGGCCCGGGCGGCGAGCGTGGCTC